>NZ_JBVJQR010000015.1:0-237462 GCF_055608425.1 Kitasatospora sp. NPDC036934
GGAACGGACGCTTCCTTCGGACCGCCTTCCAGCGGGCCCTCCGGGCGCTTCGTTCTTTCGTGTTTCCAGCTTATCAGATGTTTTCCGCTCCGTTTCCGGGGCTTCGTTCATCCAACTCGCCGGCGTCTTCCGGGGCTTGACGCCCTGTCCGACGTTTCAAACTCTAGCCGATCCCCGCTCCGAAAAGCGAATCCAGCCGCAATCCGATAAAAAGCGCACGCCGAATAAGCACCAGGCCGCAACGCGAAAAGCGAAACGACCGGCACGAACCGGAAGTGGTGTTTCAAGGGATTGGCCGCTCCGGGACCGTCCGCGCCGATGCGTGTCCGGTGCTCCCTGCCGAGCGACTAGGAAACACTACCCCTCTCGGGTGCCTGGGGCAAACCCGTCCCGGGGACGGTCCGGGTGCAGAGCGCACGGCCCTGCTTCACGTACTCGCCGTTGGGGTGGTCGTTGCCGGTGACCCACCGCAGTGCGGTGGCCTCGTCGCGGCCGCCGTCGCGGTGGCGGCGGAGCAGGCGCTCCTCGCGGACGGTGTCGTCGGTGTCGACGTACCAGAGTTCGCGCAGCAGCCGGCGGGCGTCCGGCCAGGGGGCGTCGGTGGCGGCGAGGTAGTTGCCCTCGGTGATGACCAGGCGGGTGTGCGGGCGGACGACGTGGCGGGCGGCGACCGGTTCGTCCAGGGTGCGGTCGAAGTCGGGGACGTAGATGTCCTGGAAGCGGTCGGCGGCGACCCGCCGCAGCAGGGCGAGGTAGCCGTGGGCGTCGAAGGTGGCGGGGGCGCCCTTGCGGTGGGTCAGTCCGAGGCGGTCGAGCTGAGCGGCCGAGAGGTGGAAGCCGTCGAGCGGGAGGTAGGCGGCGGTGCCGGGGCCTTCGACACGTTCGACCGCGGCGACCAGGTGGCGGGCGAGGGTGGACTTGCCGGCCCCGGGCGGGCCGACAAGTCCGAGGATCGTACGGGCGTTGCTGCCCGGGCCACGGAGGAGTCCGAGGGCAAGGGCGATGAGGCGGTCCTCGTTCATGGCCGCACCCTACTCACTGGCACGGGCCCAACGACGGGCTCGTACACAGTCACCGCAGGCGCAGGCGCGGGCTCAGGCGTGGACGGTAAAGGGGACGAGCGCGGGCCGGTCCAGGGTGAGGGTGCCGGCGTCCGCGTCGAGTACCGCAGCGACGCCGAGCGGGACGGTCAGGGTGGAAGGGCAGTGGCCGAAGCCCAGTTCCCAGAGCACGGGCACGTCGAGCCTGCCGAGGCGGTCGAGCATCACGTCCCGGACCCGCTCGGGACGGCCACAGCCCTCCCAGGAGCCGAGGGCTATGCCGGCCACCCCGTCGAGGGCGCCGGAGCGGAGGAACTGGGTGAGCAGGCGGTCCAGCTGGTACGGGTGCTCGTTCACGTCCTCGAGGACCAGGATGCTGCCCGCGTAGGAGGGGCGGGCGGCGGGGGTGCCTCGCTCGGCCGCGAGGACGTGGACGCACCCTCCCGCGGTGACTCCGTGGGCGCGGCCGGGGACGAGCGCGCCGGCGGTGGGTGAGGTGAGGACGGTGGTGGCGGCGGGGTCGAAGAGGGTCCGGCGCAGGTGTTCGGCGGTGGGCCCGTCCTCGATGAAGGAGGAGGCGGCGGCCATCGGTCCGTAGAGGGTGGCGAGGCCGAGGCGCTGGGCGAAGGCCTCGTGCAGGGAACTGACGTCGCTGAAGCCGATGAAGGGCTTGGGGCGGGCGGCGCGCATCGCGGTCCAGTCGAGCAGGTCGACGATCCGGTGGACGCCGTAGCCGCCGCGGGCGCAGATGACGGCGTCGACGGCGGGGTCGAGCCAGGCCTCCTGGATGTCGGCGACACGGTCGGCGTCGGTGCCGGCCAGGTAGCCGAGGGTGGGGTGGGTGTCGAGGACGTGCGGGGCGACGGTGACGCGCAGGCCCCAGGAGCGGAGGAGTGCGCAGCCGGCGGTGAGCCGCGCGGGGTCGATCGGGCCGCTGGGAGCGACGACGGCGATGTGGTCGCCGGGGCGCAGTTGCGGCGGGCGGGTCAGTCCCTGGCCGGGCGTGGTGGGTTGCTGGTCCATGGACCGGGCCTTTCGGGGAAGGGGCGGGGCTGTGGGCGGCCTCGGGGAGTGGTCGAGGCCGCCCGGTGACGATATGCCCGCCACCCGACCGGCCGATGTCCGTGGACGGGCGGACCGCGCCGGTGGCGTACGGGTTGATGGCCCTTCAGAACGCGCCCATCACCTCCCGCACCTCGGCGAGGGTGGCGTCGGCGACGGCGTTGGCCCGCTCCGCGCCGGTACGGAGGACCTGGCGCAGGTGGCCGCGGTCGGCGGCGAGGTCGGCCCGGCGGGCACGCAGCGGGCGGAGGTGCTCGTTGACGGACTCGATGACGGTGCGCTTGAGGGCGGCCGCGCCGCCCTCGCCGATCTCCTCGGCGATCGCCTCCGGGGCGCGGTCCTGGCAGAGCCCGGCGAGCAGGACGAGGCCGGAGACCTCGGGGCGGGCGACCGGGTCGTAGGTGATGCGGCGATCGGCGTCGGTCTTCGCGCCGCGGATGATCCGGGCGGTCTCGTCCTCGTCGGCGCCGAGGGGGACGGCGTTGCCGCGGCTCTTGCTCATCTTGCCGCCGTCGGTGCCGAGCAGCATCGGGGCGTCGGAGAGCAGCGCCCGGGGGCGGGGGAAGACGGCGCTGCCGTCGGCGTGCGGATAGCGCTCGTTGAAGCGGCGGGCGACGGTGCGGGCGACTTCGAGGTGGGGCAGCTGGTCCTGGCCCACCGGGACGAGGTCGGCCTTGCAGAACAGGATGTCGGCGGCCTGGTGCACGGGATAGGTGAACATCAGTCCGTTGACGGCGGCCTGGCTGGAGTGGGCGATCTCGTCCTTGACGGTGGGGTTGCGGCTCAGTTCTGCGACGCTCACCAGGCTGAGGAAGGGCAGTAGCAGCTGGTTGAGGGCGGGGACTGCGCTGTGGGCGAAGACCGTGGCCCGGTCGGGGTCGAGGCCGGCGGCGAGGTAGTCGAGGACGAGATTCTCGGTGTGCTCGGCGAGCCGGTCGGCGATGTCGCGGTCGGTGATGACCTGGTAGTCGGCGACCAGGACGAACATCTCGACGCCCTGGTCCTGGAGCCGGACCCGGTTGCGCAGGGTGCCGAAGTAGTGGCCGAGGTGCAGCGGGCCGGTGGGGCGGTCTCCGGTGAGGACGCGGTGGGCGCCGGGGTCGGCGACCAGGTCGGCGGCCGTCAGCACGGCGGCGGTCGCGTCGGACCCGACGGTCGAGCAGGACGTGGTGGCGGTCGGGGCGGAGGTGGTGGCGGTCATCGGGTTTCTCCCTCGGTACGGCGGTGGTGGCGGCCGTCCGGGGCGCGGGGCCCGTCCCGTGGGGAAACGCGACAGGGCCGTCCATCCCGGACGGCCCTGGTCAGGCGAGTGTGGTGGCCGTCCTAGGACGGCCACCAGCACAGGCCCACGAAGCGCTTCATGGCTCCAACGATAGCGTCAGTCCTCCACCACCAGGGGATGGATGTCGCCAACTATTGGTGTTTTCAGGCACGGGCGATGACTTTCGGCTCCTCGGCGGACACCCCCGCACGGAGGGTGTCGCGGCAACAAGATAGGTTTGCCTCACCTAACTTTGACTTGCTTGATCCCGACCCGTGAAGGAGCGTCGCGTGGCCCCCGACTCCGACGGCCCGACCCCCGCCCGCCAGACCCCTACCCGGCGGACCCCCACCCGCCGCCGCTTCCTCACCGCCGGGGTGACCGGCGCCGCCGTGCTCGGCCTCGGCGGGCTCCTCAGCGCCTGCGGCAGCTCGGGCGGCTCCGCAAGCAGCGGCGGCGGTACCACGAAGCCGGGCGGCGGCTCGCCCGACCAGAAGTCGGTCAAGCAGGGCGGCGACGACTACGCCACCGTCATCGAGAAGATGAAGGACTTCGGCACCGACGCCGCCCCCGGCGTCTACCCGCGTACCGTCAAGCACGCCATGGGCGAGACCGTCATCCCGGCCAAGCCCACCCGGGTCGTGGTGCTGGACACCGGCGAACTCGACAACGTCGTCGCGCTCGGCATCCAGCCGGTCGGCGTCGTGCACACCGACGGCTCCAAGTCGCTGCCGTCCTACCTGAAGGACAAGGCCGGCAACCCGGCCGCCGTCGGCACCATCAACAGCCTCAACCTGGAGGCGATCGCCGCACTCAAGCCCGACCTGATCCTCGGCAGCCAGCTGCGCGCCCAGGACCAGTACGCCCAGCTGTCGAAGATCGCGCCGACCGTCTTCTCGCTGCGCCCCGGCTACCCCTGGAAGCAGAACTTCCTGCTCAACGCCAGCCCCTTCGGCCTGCAGGCCGAGGCCAAGGCGCAGCTCGACGCCTACCAGACGGCCGCCACCGCGATCGGCGCCGGTCTCGGCGGCAAGCGGCCCGCCATCACCCCGCTGCGCTTCATGCCGGGCCGAACCCGGCTCTACGCCGAACTCTCCTTCATCGGCACCATCCTCACCGATGTGCCGCTGCCGCAGCCCGCGATCGAGCAGGTCAGGGAACTCGCGGTGGAGGTCAGCCCGGAGCAGATCGACAAGGCCGACGCCGACTGGATCTTCTACGGCGTGTACGGGAGCCCCAGCTCCACCAACCAGGACGCGGTACTCGGGGGCGCACTCTGGAAGACGCTCGGCGCGGTCAAGTCCGGTCAGGCCCGGCCGGTTTCGGACGAGACCTGGTTCCTCGGGCTCGGCGTCATGGCGGCCAACGCGGTGCTCGCCGACCTCAAGGGCTTCGTCGCGCCCGGCAGTTGAGCCGATACGCCTGACAGGGAGCGCCGTCGGCCCTCCGGCGATCACTCCGTACTCGCGCGCACACGCCCGGGAATGACGCTTGGAGCTGGTCGCGCGGTGCGGGAGGATCATCGGGACCGTCCCCCGAAGGGCCCGCCGATGACCTCGCTCCACCCCACCTCCACCGACCTCATCTCCCCCGACCCCGACCCCGACCCCGACCCCGCCTCCACCGACCCGGCCCTGCCCGGACCGGCCGCGGGTGGCGCCGGTACCCCGCCCATGGGTGGCGCCAGTACTCCGCCCACGGCCGACGGGCCACCCGCCCCGGCGGGACCACCCGGACCGCTCGCCCCGGCGGTGCCGGTCTGCTCCCTCGCGACGGCGGCCGAAGGCACTCAGGCCCGCCACGACTCCGTGCCGCAGCCGCGCACCCCGGAGGACGTCGAGGCGCAGCTCCGCCACGCCGACGGCGACGCGACGGCCGCCGGGCTCCGAGCGACGCTCGCCGAGCGGCTGCGGATCGGGCGCGCGGAGGGGCGCTCGCTCGCCGAACTGGCGGCCTCGTGCCGGCGGCCGGTGGAGGAGGTGCGGGCGCTGCTCGGCGAGACCGCGGAGCAGGCCCCGGTCCTGACCGGGAGCGCTCCCGTCGAGCAGGCCGGGTCGGGGTTCCTCCGGCTCCAGCAGGCGGCGGCGCCGTCGGAGGCCAACCGGCCCGCACCGGCGCCGGGTTCGACGCGCGAGGAGATCCGGAGCCTCGCCTCGCGGCGGCCGTCACCCTCCCGTCGCCTGCGCCGGATGCACCCCCGGACCGACCGGACCGACCGGACCGGGCAGGAGGCGACCGCACGGGAGACGGCCGCGACCGACCCGACCGGGGTGCGGCCGCAGGGTGCCGGGAGGGTGGGTGAGCCGACCGGTGCAACGGGGGCGTCCGCCGAGCGCGCGCTCTTGGCGGACGCCGGGGCCGGGCCGGAGGGCCCGGCCGTCGCCCCGGAGTTCGGGGGCGGCACGGCATGGGCCGGCGCGTCCCGGGCCGATACGTCATGGCCGGGAATGCCCCGGCCCGACGCGTCGTGGCCCGGCCCGTCCGGGCCCGACACGTGCCGGGGTGAAGCACCGCTCGGCATCCTGATCGGCGGCAGCCCGGTCCAGCCGGAGGCCCTCGGCCGCCCCGAGGAGCGGACGCCAGTCCGGGTGGCGGCCGAACCGATCCGGGTCGGGCGCGGCACCAGCCTGGTCGTGCTGCCGTCCTGGCGTCCCGCCATCGCCGTCTCGGTGTCGACCGAACAACTGGTCACCGAGACCGGGCTCACCGTCGGGCAACTGGCCGACAACCAGCTGACGGTGCGGATGAACCCCTGGGCCCTGCACGACCGGGAGCTGGACCTGCACGGCTGGGAGCCCGGCCCGCCCAGGCAGAACGGCCAGAGCGGGCCGAACGGCCGGACGCCCCGCCGCGGCGGCGGGCGCGGTTAGAGCGGTCGGAGCAGTCGGCCGCTCGCGGTCAGGGCCGTCGGCGGGCGTTCGGGACGTAGCCGAGGTCGACGGGCACCGGAGGGCGCCCGTCGACCGCCCAGCCCGCCCGGACGGATTCCAGCAACTCCGGTAGCCGGGGCGGCCAGAGCGCGTCGGCGTGCTCGTCCGCGAGGTCGGCCTCGGTCCACCAGCGCCAGTCGAGGATCCGGTCCTGGGCGTGCACCGCGCTGACGTCACCGACCGGTCCGCGGTGCGGTCCGCTGGTGAGGAAGATGTGCTCGTGCTGGCGGACCGGGGTGCCGTGCCAGGTGAAGTCGTGCTCCCAGGTGCAGAGCAGCGGGCCCGGTTCGAGGTCGGTCCAGCCGGTCTCCTCCCACAGCTCACGCCGGGCGCCGATCAGCGGGGTCTCACCCGGTTCCAGTCCGCCACCGGGCATGGTCCAGTGGACGCCGACCTCGTCGTTGTCCGAACGGAGCAGGAACACCGAGCCGTTCCCGTCCAGGACCACCGTGCGGGCGGCCCGGCGGGGTACTCGGGTACGTGGTCGTAGCAGTCTTCGCATCGGGACACTCTGACAGCGCCGGGACCGGCCGTCGACCGGATTCACCGCCGCCGTCGCCCAGTTGGGCCGGCCACCGGGGGCGGACCACCGCCGGACCACAGCTGCGGGCGGCCCGCCGGCCTTACCCTGACCGCCATGCCCGTACCCTCGATCATCTTCCCCGCCGATCCGCTCAACCCGCGCCGGCCCGATCCGCACTTCGCCTGGGAGGCCCGGCTGCTCAGGGAGTTGGGCGGCGAGCACCATCTGGTCGACCACGACGCGCTGCTCGCCGGACACGCCGAGGAGGCCGTCCGGTGGGTGCCCCGGGGCGGCGGCCCGCTCTGGTACCGGGGCTGGATGCTCCCCTCCAGCCGGTACGCCGAGTTCGCCGCCGCGCTCACCGCCCGCGGCGGCAACCTGCTGACCAGCGCGCCCGGATACGCGGCGGCGCATGAACTTCCCGGCTGGTACGGGGTGTTCGACGGGGCGACGCCGCCCAGCGTGTGGATCCCGTCCGACGGGACGGCGGCGCCCACCCCGACGGAACTGGCCGAGGCCGTGGCCCGGCTCGGCGGCAGCGGGCCGGCGATCGTCAAGGACTACGTGAAGTCGCGCAAGCACGAGTGGCACGAGGCCTGCTACGTACCGGAGTTGGCGGACCTCGCGACCGTCGGCCGGGTGGTCGGGCGGTTCGTCGAACTGCAGGGCGAGTTCCTGGCCGGCGGAGTGGTGCTGCGGCGGTACGAGGAGTTCGAGCGCGCCGACGGACCGAACCGGAACGCCACCCCGACCGCGGCCGTCGCGGGCGCAGCCGTCGCGGGCGGCGACGGACGGGCCGTGGAGGCCCGGGTGTGGTGGCTGGACGGCCGGCCGATCCTGGTCGGGCCGCACCCGGACGCCCCGCACCAGCGCGTCGAGCCCGACCTCACCGACGTCCCGGCGCTGGTGCGAAGACTCGGCTGCCGCTTCGTCACCACCGACCTCGCCCGCCGGGCCGACGGCTCCGGCTGGCGAGTGGTGGAGGTCGGGGACGGCCAGGTGAGCGACCTGCCGCGCGGAGTCGATGCCTCGGGCCTGCTGGCCTCGCTGATCGCGGCCTGACGCGCGGCGTGCCTGCCCTCCCCCGGCCGGAGGGAGGGCAGGCACGCGGGCGGTCGGGTACGCCGGCTCGGGTCGACCGGCAGTCGGACCGGCGGTCGGGTCGGGCCGACGGCCGGGTCGGGTCAGCCGGTGGTGACCGGCTCGGCCGGGGCCGGGTGGCCGTCCGCGATGAACGCCTGCCAGAGCCGGGCGTACGTCCCGCCCAGAGCGAGCAGTTCGGTGTGGGTGCCGTCCTCGACCACCCGGCCGTGGTCGAGCACGACCACCCGGTCCGCGCGTTCGGCGGTGGTCAGGCGGTGGGCGATGACCAGGGTGGTGCGGCCCCCGCTGAGCCGGTCCGCGGCGTGGTTGACGGCGGCCTCGGTGGCCAGGTCGAGCGCGGCGGTGGCCTCGTCCAGCAGCAGGATGTCCGGGTCGACCAGTTCGGCCCGGGCCAGCGCGATCAGCTGGCGCTGGCCCGCCGAGAGGTTCCGGCCGCGGCCCGCGACCTCGTGGTCGTAGCCGTCGGACAGCCGGACGATCATGTCGTGCGCGCCGACCGCCCGGGCCGCCGCCTCCACCTCGGCCGCCGAGGCCTCCGGACGCCCGTACGCGATCGCCTCGCGGACCGTACCCGCGAACAGGTACGCCTCCTGCGGCACCACGCCCAGGCGGTGGCGGTACTCGGCCAGGTCGTAACGGGTGAGGTCCACGCCGTCCACCCGGACGGTGCCCGCGGTCGCGTCGTAGAACCGCGCGACCAGCTTGACCAGCGTCGACTTGCCCGCGCCGGTCTCGCCGACCAGTGCCACCGTCTGACCGGCGGGAATGCGCAGGTCGACGCCGCTCAACACCTCGGGCGCGCCGTCCGCGCCCCCGTTGTAGGCGAAGCCGACGCCCTCGAAGCTGATCTCCCCGCGCAGCCCCTTCGGCACCGGGACGGGGTCGGCCGACTCGGCGGTGGTGGTCGGGGTGCGCAGCAGCTCACGGATCCGGCCGAGGCCCACCGAGGCCTGCTGGTAGCCGTCGAACACCTGGGACAGCTGGTTGACCGGGGCGAAGAACAGGTCGATGTAGAGCAGGTACGCGACCAGCGCGCCGACCGTCAGCGTGCCCGCGTCCACCCTGGCGGCACCCACGATCAGCACCAGTGCGGCGGCCACGCTGGAGAGGAACTGCACGAACGGGAAGTACAGCGATATGTAGAACTGCGCCCGGACCCGGGCCTCGCGGTAGGCCATGCCGCGGGCCACGAAGCGATCGGTGTTGGTGTCCAGCCGGCGGAACGCCTGGACGATCCGCATGCCGGCCACGTTCTCCTGGAGGTCCGCGTTGACCGTGCTGATCAGGTCGCGGGAGCGCTCGTACTGGTCCTTGGACTTCTTCCGGAACACCAGGGTGGCGATCACCAGCAGCGGCAGCACGGCGAAGACCACCAGGGCCAGGCCGGCGTCGATGATCAGCAGGGCCGCGAAGATCCCGGCGAAGGTCAGCAGGCTGACCACCGCGGTGACCATGCCGGTCTGCAGGAAGGACGTCAGCGAGTCCAGGTCGGTGGTCATCCGGGTCATGATCCGGCCGGTCAACTCGCGCTCGTAGTAGTCCAGGCCGAGCCGGTTGAGGTGGGCGAAGATCTTGAGCCGGAGCGTGTACAGCACCCGCTCGCCGGTACGGCCGCTGACCCGGTTCTCGGCGCTCTGCACCAGCCAGTCCAGCAGCACGACCACGAGCGCGGTGATCGAGGCCACCGCCACGCCCGACATCAGGCCCTTGCGGACGCCCTCGTCGATGCCGTGCCGGATCAGCACCGGCAGCACCAGCCCGGCCGCCGCGTCGAGCGCGACCAGCAGGAGGGCGATCAGCAGCGGGACACGGAAGGGTCGCAGCAGCCGGCCCAGGCTGAAGTCGGGGTCACCGGCCTCGGCCTCGGCACGGGGGACGGCGGGGGCGTCGGTGGCCGGCGGGAGGGCGGCGACCTGGTCCAACAGCTCGGGGTCGGCGCCACGGGCCGCCCTGGCGAGGGCGGGGGTGGGGAGCACGGGGGCCGGTCGGCCGGGCTGCTCCGTCCGCTGCCGCGCACCGGGCGACTCCGGCCGATCGCCCTGGCCGGTGGCGGGCTCCACGGCGGGCTGGGGTTCGGCGGCCGACCCGGCTTCGGGGGCCGGCCCGGGTTCGGCGGCTTGCTGGGCTTCGGGGGTGCGTCCCGCTTCGGGGTCGGTGATCAGCGCCCGGTACTGGGGACATCGGGCTTCGAGTTCCTCGTGGGTGCCGAGGTCCAGCAGCCGCCCTTGGTCCAGGACGGCGATCCGGTCGGCGAGCTGGAGGGTCGAGCGGCGGTGGGCGATCAGCAGGGTGGTGCGGCCGGTCATCACCGAGCGCAGCGCGTCGTGGATCTCCGCCTCGACCTGCGGGTCGACGGCCGAGGTGGCGTCGTCCAACAGCAGGATCCGGGGATCGGTGAGGATCGCCCGGGCCAGGGCGATGCGCTGGCGCTGACCGCCGGAGAGGGTCAGCCCCTGCTCGCCGACCTTGGTCTCGTAGCCGTCCGGAAGCGCGCGGACGAACTCGTCGGCCTGGGCGGCGCGCGCGGCGGCGACGATCTGCTCGTCGGTGGCGTCCGGCCGGCCGTAGGCGATGTTGGTGCGGACCGACTCCGAGAACAGGAAGCTCTCCTCGGGAACGATGCCGACCGTCGCCCGCACCGAGTCCAGGGTGAGGTCGCGCAGGTCGTGGCCGTAGAGACGGACCGCGCCGGCCGCCGGGTCGTAGAAGCGGGGCACCAGCTGGGCCACCGTCGACTTGCCGGAGCCGGAGGCGCCCACCAGGGCCAGCGTCTCGCCGGGGGCCAGCTTCAGGCTGAGGCCGTGCAGGACGGGGGCCGGGTGCTCGGGGTCGTAGCGGAACTCGACCCGGTCGAACTCCAGGGCGACGTCGGGGGTACGGGGGCCGGCTGTGCCACCGTCCGCAGCGGTGCCCTCGTGCGTGAGGTCCAGGGTGCGCGCGTCCGGTCGTTCCTGGACCAGCGGACGCTCGTCGATCAGCTGCAGGACGCGCTCGACGCCCGCCCGGGCCTGCTGGCCGACCGTGATGACCATGGTCAGCATCCGCACCGGACCGGTCATCTGCGCGACGTACGTGGAGAAGGCGACGAACGTCCCCAGCGACACCTGCCCGTCGACGGCCAGCCAGCCGCCGAAGGCCAGCACCGCGACCTGGGCGAGAGCCGGGATCGCCTGCATCGCCGGGTTGTAGCGGGCGTTGAGGCGTATCGACCGGAGCCGGGCGGCGAACAGGTTGCGGGAGACCCGCTCCAGCTTGTCCTGTTCCTGCGCCTCCTGGCCGAAGCCCTTGACCACCCGGACGCCGCCGATCGCGCCGTCCACCACACCCGCGACGGCGGCCGCCTCCTGCTGGGCGGCCCAGGTGGCCGGGAACAGGCGCTTGCGGCTGCGCCCGCTGACCCACCACAGCGCTGGGGCCATGACCAGGGCGACCAGGGTCAGCGGCGGGGACAGCCAGACCATCACGACCAGCGACATCACGAACATCAGCAGGTAGCCGGTCATCATCGGCAGCATCGACAGCAGGCCGTTGATCAGCTGGAGGTCGGAGGTCGCACGGCCCACCACCTGGCCGGTGTCCAGGCGGTCCTGGCGATGACCGTCGAGCCGGCCGAGCGAGCGGAACAGGTCGCTGCGCATGTCGTGCTGGACGTCGAGGGCCAGTTGGCCGCCGTAGTAGCGACGGACCTGGGTACAGCCGAAGACCACCACGGCGGCGAGCAGCAGCGCCACCGCCCACGGGGTCAGCGAGCGGGTGTGGGCGACGATGACGTCATCGATGATCAGCTTGGTGACCAGCGGGACCAGCGCGGTGACGGCCATGCCGAGCAGCGAGGCGCCGAACGCGAGCAGCAGGCTGCGGCGGGACCGCCAGCTGTAGCCACCCAGGCGGCGCAGCCAGCTGTCGGCGGGCTCGGCCGTGCCCGCACTCGGAGTGGCGGGCGCGTCCGGGGTGGAGGTCGGGCCCGGGGTGGCCGTCGCGCCCGCGGTGGCGGTCGCGCCCGGCTCGGGGCGTGCGTCGGCGGCCTGCGGGCCACCGGCGGGGGTCGCCTGGTCGGGGCCGGGGGCCGGTGGGCCGCTCGGGGATTGCTCCACCATGGATCCGTGAGTCTCGGGCATATTTAGGGATGCTAACCATTTCATCGGGTGGGCGCCATGTTTTTCCGGCCGCGAGGGGCGGCCGGGACTGATTCCGGGGCGGCCCTGATCGTCAGGTCCGGCGGATTGGGCAACAGCCTGCGGCCTGCGGTGATTCCCGCTCGAACACAGCTGCGACCCAAAGCCTCTTGCCACCCCCCAAGAGTCGCCGACCCACCCGGCCTGCGCCCAGCAGCCCGGGGCGGGCGGGAGCCGTCCTTTGGACCTAGGGCCGCGGACGGTGCCGGACCGGGCAGCTTCGGACTTCGGCGCCTCGGGGCCTTGGGGCCTCGGGGCCTTGGGGCTCCAAGGCCTTGGGGCTCCAAGGCCTTGGGGCTCCAAGGCCTTGGGGCTCCAAGGCTTTGGGGCTCCGAGGCTTTGGGGCTCCGAGGCTTCAGGCCAGCCCGGACCCCGGGCAGGCTCAGGCCTCAGGCAGGCTCGGACATCGGGTCGACGTCGGCCTCGACAGCCTCGTCAACCTCCACGGCTTCAACGGCCTCCACTGCCTCCACGGCGGAGTCCGCAGCAGCCGCGAAGGCGCCGTGGGCGAGGGTGTGCAGCAGCGCGGCCATGCCGTCGCGCTGCAGACCGACCCGCTCACCCTGAGCCGGGTTCGGGCCGAGGCTGTGCGGGGTCGAGTTGATCAGGCCGAAGACCGCGTGCACGGTGGCTCGCGCCACCGGCTCGGCAGCGGGGACGGCGAGCGACGGGTGGGCCTGCCGGACCACGTCCACCCACAGCTCCACATAGCCACGCTGGAGCCGACGGACGGTGCGACGGTCCTCCTCCTTGAGGTTCAGCAGCTCACGATCGTGCAGGGTGATCAGGTCGCGGTCGTTCAGGGCGAAGTCGACGTGGCCGCTGATTAGCGCGTCCAACGCGGCGGTCGGGCCGTCACCACCGCCCGCCCGGCGGCGCCCCTCCTCCAGCAGGCGCTCGCTGATGCCGATCAGCAGATCGGCGAGCATCGCGTCCTTGCCGGCGAAGTGGCGGTAGAGGCCGGGCCCGCTGATGCCGACGGCCTTGCCGATCTCGTCCACGCCCACGCCGAGGAAGCCCCGGGCGGCGAACAGTCGCGCGGCCTCCCGGCGGATCTGGTCGCGGCGTGGGATCGCGGAGACTGCGGGGACGTTCGGCATGCCGTCCATCGTAGACAGTCGGGTTATCGACCGTTAACCTGGGCGGGTAAGTTAACGTTAATTAACGTGGGGATCGCGGGCGCACCGCACTCGGCCCCGCCACCTGCTGCCGAGGGCAAGGGAGCTCTTGGGAATGGTCATCTCAACCACCGGCGCACCCTCCGGTGCCCGGGTCAGCGCAGCGAACGGCGCCCCGGCGGCACCGGCTGCCGCAACACCGGGAGCCGCCGCTCCGGCGCCCCGGCTCAGCACTTCCGCCGACCCTGGCTCCGCGGCCTACCGGGCCAACACCGAGGCGCACCAGGCACTGGTAGCCGAACTGCGGGCGAAGCTCGACGCGGCCGCCCTCGGCGGGGGTGCCAAGGCGCGCGCCCGGCACACTTCGCGCGGCAAGCTCCTCCCCCGCGACCGGGTGGACACCCTGCTCGACCCGGCCTCGCCCTTCCTGGAGCTGGCCCCGCTGGCAGCCGACGGGATGTACGACGGCGCGGCGCCCGCGGCCGGGGTGATCGCCGGCATCGGCCGGGTCGCCGGCCGCGAGGTGGTGGTGGTCGCCAACGACGCCACCGTCAAGGGCGGCACCTACTACCCGATGACGGTGAAGAAGCACCTGCGCGCCCAGGAGGTCGCGCTGGAGAACCGCCTCCCCTGCATCTACCTGGTGGACTCCGGCGGCGCCTTCCTCCCGATGCAGGACGAGGTCTTCCCGGACCGCGACCACTTCGGCCGGATCTTCTACAACCAGGCCCGGCTCTCGGCCGCGGGCATCCCGCAGATCGCCGCCGTGCTCGGCTCCTGCACGGCCGGCGGCGCGTACGTCCCGGCGATGAGCGACCAGGCGGTGATCGTCCGCAACCAGGGCACGATCTTCCTGGGCGGACCGCCGCTGGTGAAGGCCGCCACCGGAGAGGTGGTCACCGCCGAGGAGCTGGGTGGCGGCGAGCTGCACTCCCGCACCTCGGGTGTGACGGACCACCTGGCCGAGGACGACGCCCACGCCCTCTCCATCGTCCGCACCATCGTGTCCGAGCTGGGCCCGCGCGCGGCCAAGCCGTGGCCGCTCACCCCGGTCGAGCCACCGGCAGTCGACCCGGCCGGCCTGTACGGTGCCGTCCCGGTCGACCCGCGCACGCCCTACGACGTGCGCGAGGTGATCGCCCGGCTGGTCGACGGCAGCCGCTTCGCCGAGTTCAAGGCCGAGTACGGCGCGACCCTGGTCACCGGGTTCGCCCGGATCCACGGCCACCCGGTCGGCATCGTGGCCAACAACGGCGTGCTGTTCTCCGAATCTGCCGTCAAGGGCGCCCACTTCATCGAACTGTGCGACCAGCGCGGCATCCCCCTCCTCTTCCTGCAGAACATCACCGGGTTCATGGTCGGCCGGCAGTACGAGGCCGGCGGTATCGCCAAGCACGGCGCCAAGATGGTCAACGCCGTCGCCTGCACCAGGGTCCCGAAGCTGACCGTGGTGGTCGGCGGCTCGTACGGAGCCGGCAACTACTCGATGTGCGGCCGGGCTTACTCACCTCGCTTCCTGTGGATGTGGCCGGGCGCCAAGATCTCCGTGATGGGCGGCGAGCAGGCGGCCTCGGTGCTGGCCACCGTCCGCCGCGACCAGCTGGAAACGCGCGGCGAGGAGTGGCTCGCCGAGGCGGAGGAGGACTTCAAGCGCCCGGTCCGCGAGCAGTACGAACGCCAGGGCAACGCCTACTACGCCACCGCCCGGCTCTGGGACGACGGCGTGATCGACCCGATGGACACCCGCACCGTGGTCGGCCTCGCCCTCACCGCCTGCGCCAACGCCCCGCTGGCGCCGCCCGCCCCCTACGGCGTCTTCCGCATGTGATCCCTCCTCGTGTCACCCCTGCGTCCGTGACCCCTCCCTTCCGGGTGTGACTCCCCGGGTCGCCGGCCCACCCGGGTCGGCGACCCGACCACCCACCGCCACCTCCTTCTTACGGCTCCCCTCGACCCGGAGGAACGCCTCCCATGTTCGACACAGTTCTGGTCGCCAACCGCGGCGAGATCGCGCTGCGGGTCATCCGCACCCTGCGGCGGCTCGGCGTCCGCTCGGTCGCCGTGTTCAGCGACGCGGACGCCGACGCACCGCACGTCCGCGAGGCCGATGTCGCGGTCCGGCTCGGCCCGGCCGACCGCAGCGACAGCTCGGCGGCCGAGACATACCTGCGCACCGACCAGATCCTCGCCGCCGCCCGCCGCACCGGCGCCCAGGCCGTCCACCCCGGCTACGGCTTCCTCGCCGAGAACCCCGGCTTCGCCCGCGCCTGCGCCGACGCGGGCCTCGTCTTCATCGGACCACCTCCCGGTGCGGTCGAGCTGATGGGCGACAAGATCAACGCCAAGGAGGCCGTCCGGGCCGCCGGCGTACCGGTGGTGCCCGGCAGCCAGGCCACCGCGCCCTCCGACGAGGACCTCGTCGCCGCCGCCGACGAGATCGGCTACCCCGTCCTGCTCAAGCCCTCCGCCGGTGGTGGCGGCAAGGGCATGCGCCTGGTGCGGGACCCGGCCGAGCTGCCCACCGAGATCGCCGCCGCCCGCCGCGTCGCCCGGACCGCCTTCGGCGACGACACCCTGCTGCTGGAGCGCTGGGTCGACCGGCCGCGCCACATCGAGGTGCAGGTGCTGGCCGACGCCCACGGCACCACCGTCCACCTCGGCGAGCGCGAGTGCAGCCTCCAGCGCCGCCACCAGAAACTGATCGAAGAGGCTCCCTCCGTTCTCCTCAATGCCGAGACCCGTGCCGCGATGGGCGCCGCGGCCGTCCGGGCCGCCGACTCCTGCGGTTACACCGGGGCCGGCACCGTGGAGTTCATCGTCCCCGGCATCGACCCGGACGCCCCCGCCTCCGCCGCCGACGGGGTGCGTGACTTCTTCTTCATGGAGATGAACACCCGCCTCCAGGTCGAGCACCCGGTCACCGAACTCGCCGTCGCCGTCGGCCCGGACGCGGCCCGACTGGACCTGGTCGAGTGGCAACTGCGCGTCGCCGCGGGCGAATCGCTCACCTTCACCCAGTCCGACATCTCCTTCCTGGGCCACGCCATCGAGGCCCGCATCTGCGCCGAGGACCCGGAACGGGACTTCCTGCCCACCGGCGGTCGCATCCTCACCCTGGACGAGCCCCGGGGCGAGGGCATCCGCGTCGACTCCGGGGTCACCACCGGAACCGTCGTGACCAGCGCCTACGACCCCATGCTCGCGAAGGTCATCGCGTACGGGCCCGACCGCCCGACCGCGCTGCGCCGGCTCCGCGCCGCGCTGGCCGACACCCGCATCCTGGGTGTCACCACCAACACCGGCTTCCTGCGGCGACTGCTCGCCCACCCCGACGTCGTCACCGGCCGACTGGACACCGGCCTGGTGGAACAGACGGCCCAGCAACAGCCGGCCCTGCTCGTCGCGCCCCACTCCCCGTCGAACGCGGCAGCACCGGCAGCGGCACCGTCGACCCCAACGGCGTCGACCCCGGCACCGTCGACCGCAGCGCCGTCGGACGCGGCCACCCCGGCCGGAAGCGACGCCCCGGCGGCCGAACCTCCGTCACCTGCCCACCTCCTCTACTTCGCGGCCGCGTTGGCGCGGCACCTGGAACTCACCCCGGCCGCCGACCCCGGCGGCTGGACCGACCCGTTCTCCTTCCCCTCCGGCTGGCGCCTGGGCGGCACCCCCGCCTGGACCACCCACCGACTCCGTACCCCCGGCCAGGATCCGGTCTCGGTGCGCATTCGTCCGATCACTGCGGGCAACGTAATCGGTGCCACCGACAATTCCCCCGAACCCACCCGCGAGGTGGAGCTCCAGCTGGACGCCGGACCCGTGCACCGCGCCCGCGCGACCCTGGCGGCCGATCGGCTGCACCTGACCGTCGACGGCCTGCGGACCGCCTTCGCGCTGGCCACCGACGCCACCCCCGGCCTCGCGGCCGGCCCGGTGACCTGGCTCGGCATCGAGGGCGATGCCTGGCCGATGCACGCCTACGACCCGGTCGTCGAAAGCGCCGCCGGCGCCGCGGCGCACCACGGCGCACTGACCGCCCCGATGCCCGGCACCGTCACGGTCGTCAAGACCACGGCGGGCGAGACGGTCCGCAAGGGCCAGCCCCTGCTCGTGCTGGAGGCCATGAAGATGGAACACGTGATCGCCGCGCCGCACGACGGCGTGGTGGCCGAGCTGCGGGCCACCGCCGGCGCCACCGTCGCGATGGAGGACCTGCTGGTCGTGGTCACCCCGACCGACGAGGCCACCGAGCCCGCGGAGGTGCGGTCGTGACCACCCCGGACACTGCCGCTCAGGGCCCCACTGCTCAGGACCCCACCAGCCGGGACACCACTGCCCAGGGGAACGCCACCCGCGAGCCCGACGCCCTCGACCTGGGGTTGCCCGACCCGGTGCGCGCCCCCGGGCTGCCGGAGGAGGTCCGGATCCACGAGGTCGGGCCGCGCGACGGGCTGCAGAACGAGGGCTCCCTGGTACCCGTCGAAATCAAGGCCGAATTCATCGGCCGACTCGCCGCCGCCGGGCTGCGAACCGTCGAGGCGACGAGCTTCGTTCACCCGAAATGGGTACCCCAGCTCGCCGACGCCGAGGAGCTGGTGCTCCGACTGGCCGACCTGCCCGGACGTCACCCCGGTCTGCGGCTGCCGGTGCTGGTGCCCAACGAGCGCGGCCTCGACCGCGCGCTCGCCCACCACGCCACCGACATCGCGGTGTTCGCCAGCGCCACCGAGACCTTCGCCCGGCGCAACCTCAACCGCTCGGCGGACGAGGTCATGGCGATGTTCCGGCCGGTCGTCACCCGGGCGGCCGAGGCCGGCGTCACCGTCCGCGGCTACCTCTCGATGTGCTTCGGCGACCCGTGGGAGGGGCCCGTCCCGATCGACCAGGTAGTCCGGTACGGCGTCCAACTGCTGGAGATGGGCTGCGCCGAGCTGAGCCTCGGCGACACCATCGGTGTGGCCACCCCCGGCCAGGTCGGCGCCCTGCTGGCCGGTTTCGCGCAGGCCGGCGTGCCGGTCGAGCGGCTCGCCGTGCACTTCCACGACACCTACGGCCAGGCGCTCAGCAACACACTGGCCGCGCTGCGCGAGGGCGTCACCACGGTGGACGCCTCGGCCGGCGGCCTGGGCGGCTGCCCGTACGCGAAGAGCGCGACGGGCAACCTGGCCACCGAGGACCTGGTGTGGATGCTGCACGGGCTCGGCATCCGGACCGGTGTCGACCTGCGCTCGCTGGTCGCGACCAGCGGCTGGATGGCCGAGCACCTCGGCCGCCCGAGCCCCTCCCGCACCGTCCAGGCGCTGCTCGGCGCCGCCCGGGGCTGACCCCGCCCCGCCCGACTCCCCGGTGCCGGCCGCCCGTTCGGTCCGGCCGGCGCCGCGGTACCGCGGTCATTCACTTCCACCGCATTCGTCCGCGCTCATCCGTCAACCACACCGTGCGACCGTCACACCCTCAGACGGCCGCCGTTCATCCCGCTCACGCCCGCGGCCAGCCCGGCCGGGCACCAGGAGGATCAGATGCTCGACCACCGGCTCAGCAGCGAGTACGAGGAACTGCGGCGCACCGTCGCCGAGTTCGCCCAGGACGTGGTGGCCCCGAAGATCGGCGAGTTCTACGAGCGGGAGGAGTTCCCCTACGAAATCGTCCGCGAGATGGGGCGGATGGGCCTGTTCGGCCTGCCCTTCCCGGAGGAGTACGGCGGCATGGGCGGCGACTACTTCGCCCTCGGTCTCGCCCTGGAGGAACTCGCCCGCGTGGACTCCTCGGTGGCGATCACCCTGGAGGCCGCCGTCTCGCTCGGCGCGATGCCGATCTACCGGTTCGGCACCGAGGAGCAGAAGCGCGAGTGGCTGCCCCGGCTGACCTCCGGCGAACTCCTCGGCGCCTTCGGCCTCACCGAGCCGGAGGGCGGCTCGGACGCGGGGGCCACCCGCACCACCGCGCGGTACGACGAGACCACCGACGAGTGGGTCATCAACGGGACGAAGTGCTTCATCACCAACTCCGGCACGGACGTCACCGGCCTGGTCACCGTCACCGCGCTCACCGAACCGCTCGCTCGTTCGAGTGAAGAAGGAGAATTCCGCTCGCCTGTACGGGAGATCTCCTCCATCATCGTGCCCACCGGGACCCCGGGGTTCCAGGTCTCGAAGAAGTACTCGAAGGTCGGGTGGAACGCATCCGACACCCGCGAACTGTCCTTTACCGACTGCCGTGTTCCCGCGGCCAACCTGCTGGGCGAACGTGGCCGAGGCTACGCCCAGTTCCTGCGGATCCTCGACGAGGGCCGCATCGCGATCGCGGCCCTGGCCACCGGCCTGGCCCAGGGCTGCGTCGACGAGTCCGTCAAGTACGCCGGCACCCGCCGGGCCTTCGGCCGCCCGATCGGTGCCAACCAGGCCATCCAGTTCAAGCTCGCCGACATGGAGCTGCGCGCCCACACCTCCCGCCTGGCCTGGCGGGACGCCGCTTCCCGGCTGCTGCACGGCGAACCGTTCAAGAAGGAGGCCGCGATCGCGAAGCTGTACTCGTCCGAGGCCGCCGTCGACAACGCCCGCGAGGCGACCCAGATCCACGGCGGGTACGGCTTCATGAACGAGTTCCCGGTCGCCCGCTTCTGGCGCGACTGCAAGATTCTCGAGATCGGGGAGGGCACGTCCGAAGTCCAGCGCATGCTCATCGCCCGGCAGCTCGGCGTCACGTCGTAGCGGTCGGACGCTAGGAACAACAGGCAAGGCGACCGCGGGAGTTCGCGGGAGGCCTCAGGGAATCACGATCACCGGGCGGTTGGCCCGCCGCGCCAGCCGCCCGGAGACCGAGCCGAAGATCTTGCCGAGCAGGCCGTGCGTCGTGCCGACGACGATCGCGTCGGCGGCGTACTCACGGCCGACCTCCTCGATCTCGTGGCAGATGTCGCCGCCCCGCTCGATCAGGATCCACGGTACCCCCGCGAGGAAGTCCGCACAGGCGAGTTCAAGCCCCAGGACCTCCGTGCGGTGGTCCGGGAGATCGACGAAGACGGGAGGCTCACAACCCGCCCAGACGGTGGCGGGCAGGCGGTTGGCGACGTGCACGATCACCAGGCCGCACTGCGAACGGCGGGCCATGCCGACGGCGTAGGCGAGGGCGCGCTCGCTCGACAGCGAGCCGTCGAAGCCGACCACCACGCCGTGCTGGAACACCGGGTCGTGGGAACGGCCGGGCGACTCGTCCGCCGACGGGCCGGTCTGCCCACCAACCGGGCCGGAAGCCGTGCCGGGACGCTCGGAGCCGGGGCCGGGGCCGGGGCCGGGACGGCCGCCCGTCACCGGTGGCTCCACCGGGTCGGCCGGGCGCCCGTCACGTCGCTCGCGCGGCCCCGGGCGGTCGCGCCGGGCGAGGCTGCCGCGGCGGAGGCTGCGCAAGGCGCGTGCCAGGCCCTGCAATTCGGGCCGTTCAGGGCTCGCGACCGCGGGCCGGGCCACGTCGACGGTACCGTGGCGCCGGTCATCCGGTTCACCGGTCCGCTCTCCAGGACGCTCACTGCTCCCCTCGCCGACCGGCCGGAGGCGGCCCGGGGACTCGGCGTGCGGATCGGCACCACGGTAGGCACCACGGTCGGCGCCGGCTTCGGCTCGGCCACCGGCGTCAACGCCACCGCCGGCACGGCCTTCGGCGCGCGCACCAGGCCGGTCAGCTGCGCGACCGCCGACGCACTTCTCAGCACGTCCGTCGGCGCGCTCGTCGAGACGCCCGTCGGCACGCCCGTCGAGCTGTCCGTCGGCGCGCCCGCCGAGCTGCTCACCGCGTTGCCCGTCGGCCGGGTCGGGGCCGGTACGGACGTCGTCTCTCTGGGGCCCTGCGTCCGCACTGCGGGGCGCATCCGGTTCGACCGGTCGGGAGAACTCAAAACCAGCCATGGCTCACGGCTCTTCAATGGAGAGGGGCCGACAGGAGAGGACAACGCTGCCCGGGCGACAGGCCCGCCCACGGGATGACGTCGGTCTGCGCCGCGCAGCACCGTATGTGACCTGTTCCTTTCAGAGTACGACGAGGACGGGGCCCAGCCCAGCGGCGAAGCCCCGGAGCGACGTTGTTCCCGCGAAAGGAGGATGCGCCCGCCGTGGCAGTGCGCCCTGCCCGCAGGCGATCGCGCCCCCTCCAGAACGGAGGTTCTAAGGAGCTTGACTGAGCGGACCGGGCGGCGCAACAGGCCCGTGGGACACCGTGACCGGACTGTCATGGATTGGCGACGATCCGTTGCCGGGCGTCGCGAATCGTCACGCCCCGCGAGCCCCGACCTGCTCTCGGACCCGTCCGGGCCCGCCCCGTCCATCGGGTGTCCGGGCCCTTTCAGCCACTTCGTACGGCTTCGCGACGCGGTCTGGCATTTGCCAGGTGCATAGGCGCGGCCACTGGCACCATGCTCGGCATGCCCCTGCTCCTGTTCGACCTCGACAACACGCTGCTCCCCCGGGACGCCGCTTTCCGGGCCTGGGCGCAGGACTTCCTGTCCGAACACCACCTGCCGCCCGGCGACCTGGACTGGTTCGTCACCCTCGACGGCGGCGGCTACGTGCCGCGCAGCACCGTACTGTCCGCCGTCCGGCGCCGCTACGGTCTGGACGCCTCCGTCGAGTTCCTGCTCGCGCACTTCCGACGCGGCATCAACTCGCACATCCACTGCCCGGCCCGGAACATCGAGGCGCTGCGGGCGGCGCGGGCGGCCGGGTGGACGCTCGGGATCGTCTCCAACGGCGGCACCCGGCCGCAGTTGGAGAAGATCCGGCGGACCGGACTGGGGCCACTGGTCGACGGCTGGGTGATCTCGGAGGAGGCCGACTGCGTCAAGCCGGATCCGCTGATCTTCGAGATAGCCGCCCGGCGGTGCGGCATCCGACCGGTCGGGGACTGGACGGCGCACACCTGGATGGTCGGGGACCACGCGCCCGCCGACATCGCCGGCGCCGAACTGGCCGGGCTGCGCAGCGTCTGGCTGCACCACGGCCGGCCGTGGGCGGAGAACGGCTACCGGCCCACGCTGAAGGCGGCCGGTCTGCCGGAGGCCGTCGGTCTGGTGCTGGCCGCGCGCACCGCACCCTCGGCCCGGTCGAGCCTCCGGTCGGACATCCGGCCTGGCGTGCGGCCCGGCGTGCGACCGGAAGTGCGGCTGGGCGTGCGCCCAGGGGTCCGCGCGGGCGATCCGGGCCAGCGCCCGGCGGCCGGGGCACCGGTACTCGCGACGGCGCTGATCGGCGCACGCCCCGGCGTACGTCCGACGGTGACCGCCCCGGAGGGCCCGAATGCGCCCGCTCCCGTGAACACCGGGACGGCCTTCGCCCCAGCGGGCGGGGCGGCGTCCGGAGTCGGGTCCGGTGTCCGAAACCGATCAGGCGGGTTTGCTGCGATCGCCGACGGCCTCCAGGGCGCGGGGGTGCGGAGCGGGCCGAGGGTCGCGGCGGGTGAGGGCACGCGTCCGGGCGGCGGGGCGGATCCGGGCGCGAACGTCGAGCGGGCGGTCGCGCTGGCCCGGCCAACTCCCCTCCGTAAGGCGGCCGGTGGGGGCGAAGGTGCTGGTGGGACTGGTGGTGCGGGTGGGACCAAGCCTGCTCGGACGGTGTTCGCCGCGGCGCCGGTCACTGCGGCAACGACCGTGACGGCGCTGGCCGTTGCGACGCCGGCCAGTGCGGCACCGACCGCCGGGGCGCTGCTCGCCATCGCCCCGATCGGCTCCGTGGCCGCCGCGGCGGCGGTCGGCCGGTAGCACCGGGCCCCCGAGCGGTCCACGGGCCGGGGGCCCGGAACCAGCCACCGAACCGGGCCCGCGGCCGGTCGCGCTCCCGCCCCGTGCACCCGCCCCCGCCGGTCAGCCGACCGACGAGGTGCGGTTCCACCAGCAGGTGGGGGTCTGCTCGGTGAACCCGAGGGCGCGGTAGAGCGGTTCGCCGGCCGAGGTGGCGACCAGGGTCGCCGGGCGCTGCGGATGGGCATGCGCCAGGGCGGTCCGCAGAACGACCCCGGCCACTCCCTGACCGCGCTGGTCAGGGAGGGTGGCGACCCAGTACACCCCGGTCGCGGCGCCGTCGTCGTAGGTGAGGCAGGCGCCCGCCGGCGCGCCGTCGACGCGGCCGATCCAGGCCCGGCAGCCCGGCTCGCGCAGCAGCGCTTCCGGGAGCGCCTCGCCGCGGGTCCAGGGCTGTCGGGCGGGCAGCGGGAAGCCGTCCACGACGGTCCGCTCGACCAGCGCGAAGGTGTCGCCGTCCAGCGCCTCATCGACCGTCAGGATGCCGCCGCCGCGAGCCCGCGCGACAACCGGCAGCCCGGCCGGTAGCCCGGCGGGCAGTTCGGCGGCCGCCCCCTCGACCGGGCCGGGCTCGCGCGCCATCACCGGCATGATCGGCATCCGGGCGGCTCCGAACCGGGTCAGGTCGAGCCCGCCGTACGGGTCCTCCAGGGTGAAGCGGATGGTCCCCCACGCGGCCAGCAGATCCGCCAACTGCTTTTCCACGTCCGCTGGTTCGGCGTAGGGGCGGGTGACCACGAAGCGCTGGGAGTCGTCCGGGGTGCGGGCGCAGCGAACGGCCGTGAGGCCCGGTCGGACGTGGGAGCGCCAGCCGTGCGCACGGGCTTGGGCGAGCCAGAAGGCGGCGGCGTTGTCGTTGGCCTGTTCGAGCCGGCGGTCGGTGTTCACGACAGGACCGTAGCCCCGCGGCGGCGGTGCCGGTCCGGCCGCCCCGGCACTGGCCGGATGAAGCCTGGGCGGCGCACGGCCGGCGCGCGTGCGCCCTCCCGTGCACCGCCGATTTTCGGTCAATTTCGTGCCGCGTCCTCCTCCTTGGGCAAATCCGCAGCCCAGACCCGCCTCCCGGGTGCCCGGAAGCCGGACGCCCCAGGAACCGCCCCGCGACAACCAGCCACCGTTGCACCGGCCCTCTTCCCAGAAGGGTCGACGGGTGCCACGCTTCGTGATCGAATGCATCACGCCAAATTGCCATGTCGACATAGCGTCGGATGGTGAACTTGTCACAACGGCAACGGTCCACCCGATAGATTTCGATCTTGGCCAGCAGTGCCGCACCACCCACACCACACCACCGAGGGGGCTTGAGCGCCTTGAGCAGGGTGAGCAGGAGCGACGCGGGTCCTGACAGCGGCCAGGCGCCGGCCGGCACCACGAGTCGGCCCGCGAGAAGCAGCAGCACCTCCGCGATCACCGCCGCCACCCGCGCCTCCGGCACTCCGGGCAACTCGGGCCCCGCCTCGCACTCCCCCTATCCCGCCGTGCCGTCCGCCACCGCCGGCCACGCCCCGCCCGAACACACCGGCCCGGCCCACGGCGGCCCCGCGTACGGGGGCCCCACCCAGGGCAACCCGGCTTACGGCAACCCGGCGCAGTACGGGGCCCAGCCGGTCCAGGCCGGACACCAGCACCCCGCCGGGCAGTCCGTCAGCCGAGGCCCCGTCAGCCCGGCCCAGATCTACGGCGGCCCGCCCCAGTCCTACGGCGGCGACTACCCCGGCCACCCGGGAAACCCCGGCTACCCAGGGAGCCCGGCCCACGCCGGCAACCCGGGCTACCCCGGCCACCCGGCCTACCCCGCCGGCGGCACGACCCCCGGGGTGAACGGCGTCGGCGCCGGCCCGCTCGGCGGCGGCCTCGCCCTGGGCACCGCCCCCGGCCACGGCCCGCTGGGCCACGGCGGGCCGGGCGGCAACGCCTCCCCGACCGCCCAGGCGACCATCGGCGCCCCGCGCAAGCTGTCCGGCCGGCGCCGCCGGGAGACCGTCGCGGTGCTGATCTTCGGCGGCGCACCGATCTTCGAGAGCTCCATCCCGCTCTCCGTCTTCGGCGTGGACCGCCAGGACGCCGGGGTCCCCCGTTACCGGCTGCTGGTCTGCGCCGGCGAGGAGGGCCCGCTGGCCACCACCGGCGGGCTGACCCTCTCGGCGCCGTACGGCCTGGAGGCCCTCGCCCGGGCCGGGACGATCGTCGTACCGGCCTGGCGCTCGATCTCGCAGCCGCCGCCGGTCGAGGCGATCGCCGCCCTGCGCAAGGCCCACCACGAGGGCGCGCGGATCATCGGACTCTGCACCGGCGCCTTCGTGCTCGCTGCGGCCGGCCTGCTCGACGGCCGCCCGGCGACCACCCACTGGATGTACGCGCCGACCCTGGCCAAGCGCTACCCGCGGGTGCACGTCGACCCGCGCGAGTTGTTCGTGGACGACGGCGACGTGCTGACCTCGGCCGGCACCGCCGCCGGGATCGACCTCTGCCTGCACGTGGTCCGCAGCGACCACGGCGCCGAGGCCGCCAACGCGCTGGCCCGCCGCCTGGTGGTGCCCAGCCGCCGCAGCGGCGGAGGACAGGCCCAGTACATCGATCAGTCTTTACCGGAGGAGATCGGCAACGACCCGCTGGCCGAGGTGGTCACCTGGGCGCTGGAGAACCTCAACCAGCAGTTCGACGTCGAGGTGCTGGCGGCGCGTGCCTACATGAGCCGGCGCACCTTCGACCGCCGCTTCCGCACGCTCACCGGCAGCGCGCCGCTGCAGTGGCTGATCACCCAGCGGGTGCTCCAGGCGCAGCGGCTGCTGGAGACGTCGGAGCTGTCGGTGGACGACGTGGCGCGCCGGTGCGGGTTCCGGTCGCCGGTCGCGCTGCGCGGGCACTTCCGCCGCCAGCTCGGGGTCTCCCCGGCCGCGTACCGGACCAGCTACCGGGCGCGGCGCCCCGGGCAGCAGTCGGCCGCCCCGGCGGGGGCGCACGGCGCCGACCTCCGGATGCCCGGTGCCCTGCCGCACGCGGCGGCCTCGGCGGGCGGCAGCCTGTTCGGCGGCGCGGTGCACGGCGGGCCGCAGGCCCACCCGTACCCGGCCGGTCCGGGGGCGCAGGCGCCGACCGGCCAGCCGGGCCAGCACGGGCAACCGGCCGGGCACGGACAGCCGGTGCCGCACGGGCAGGCCGGCCCGTACGGTCCGGGGCAGGTCGGGACGCCGGCCGCCCAGGGCTTCCACGGCCGCGCGGGTCAGCCGTACCCCCACCAGCAGGCCGCGCAGCAGCCGCACCCCGGGCAGCCGGGCGTGGCGCGCGGTCCGGGGCGGTCGCCACTGGTCCCGCCGCAGGCCGGTCCGGGTGCGGGACGTCCGCCGCGCACCGCCGAGCACGCGGCGGCCGAGGACGGGCACCCCCAACCGGGGGCGCGGGGCCAGGGCCAGGGGCACCGCAGCGCGGTCGAGCGGCCCGGGGACGAGCCGGGCGCGGCCGGGCGGGCGCACGGTGGTGCGCCGACCGGCCGGGTGCCGGCCGGTGCCGCCGGGCAGCCGTCGGCCGGGGCGGGCGACCTGCGGGGCCGGCAGGCACTGGCCCCCCAGGCCCGTACCCCGGGTGCCCGGGCCACCGCGGCGGACGGCGGCCGGACCGGACGCGAGGGCCGTCCCGGGCGGGAGGGCCACGCGGTCCGATCCGGCCGGGAGGGCGAACACCCGGACGGCCCCGGCGGCCACGGCGGGGCCGAGGAGCACCAGGCCGAGACCACCGCGGCACCCCGGTCGGCTCCAGCGGTCCCCGCGGCGCGTGATCGCGCCGTAGGGTGAGTTGCGTGAATGACCGTTTGGTATGGATCGACTGTGAAATGACCGGCCTCGACCTCGACCGGGACGCCCTGGTCGAGGTCGCGGTGCTGGTGACGGACTCCGAGCTGAACATCCTCGGCGAGGGTGTGGACGTCATCATCCGCCCGCCGGCGGACGCTCTGGCGAACATGCCGGAGGTGGTGCGGGAGATGCACACCTCCTCCGGCCTGCTGGAGGAGCTGGCGCAGGGCGTGACCCTGGCCGAGGCCGAGGAGCGGGTCCTCGCGTACGTGCGCGAGCACGTGCCGGAGGCCGGGAAGACGCCGCTGTGCGGCAACTCGGTGGCCACCGACCGCGGCTTCCTGGCCCGGGACATGCCGGCCCTGGAGAAGCACCTGCACTACCGGATCGTGGACGTGTCCTCGATCAAGGAGCTGGCCCGCCGCTGGTACCCGAAGGCGTACTACAACAGCCCGCCGAAGGGCGGGAACCACCGGGCGCTCGCGGACATCCGCGAGAGCATCGACGAACTGCGGTACTACCGCGAGGCGGTGTTCGTCCCGCAGCCCGGGCCGGACGCCGACACCGCGCGCGCCATCGCCGAGAAGTACCGGGCCGCGGCCGACTGACCGCACCCGTCGCAGAGTCGGAGGGGGTGCCCTCGTCCACCGCAAGGAAACCCTGGCGCGAGCACCCTCTCGGATCCTGTAGAGTTCTTCCTGTCGGAACGGGAACGCGAGAGCGGGAACGGACCGGACAGATGGTGGGTGTAGCTCAGTTGGTAGAGCACCTGGTTGTGGTCCAGGTGGCCGCGGGTTCGAGTCCCGTCACTCACCCCAGAGCCTGAGGGGCCGATCTCTTCAAGAGATCGGCCCCTCAGGCGTTTTCGCGTTCCCCGATCAGGCGCGGGCTCAGTTCCGCCCGGCTGCCCGGGATTTCCGCCCGGCCCCTGCCGCAACAAGCTACCGGCTAGTAACATCGTCGCCATGACCACTCCTTCGATCGGCCAGATGCTCGACGCCACCGTGCCGATGGCGCACACCCTCAAGCTCGAGTACCTGGAGACCACCCCCGAGCGCGCCGTGCTCCGGCTGCCGGACCAGCCCGCGTACCACAACCACGTCGGCGGCCCGCACGCCGGCGCGATGTTCACCCTCGCCGAGTCCGCCAGCGGCTGCATCGTGATCGCCGCCTTCGGGGACCAGATGTCCCGGGCCGTGCCGCTCGCCGTGAACGCCGAGATCGCCTACAAGAAGCTGGCCATGGGCGACGTCACCGCCACCGCCGTGCTCGGCCGCCCGGCCGCCGAGGTCGTCGCCGAGCTGGACGCCGGCGGCCGCCCCGAGTTCCCGGTCACCGTCGAGATCACCCGCGCCGACGGCGCCGTCACCGGTGTGATGACGGTCACCTGGACCCTGCGTCCCAACTCCTGACCCCCGCACGGTCGGTGGCCCCGGAAACCGCAGCCCGGGGCCACTCGCACGATGACTGTCCGTGACGGCGGCCGTGACCTCACCCCCCGCCCGCTCGTTCTCAACTCACATGCGAGCCAATCACGCGACCGAGCCCCAGGAACCCGCCCCCCGCGGCGTCGCCGGAGCACGGCGGGCGTTCGCCCGGTGGCTCCCCCGCCCCCGCACCGTCGCCGCGGGCGGGGCCCTGCTCGCCCAGCTCTGGGGCGTCGGCGCCACCGGTGCGTACGCGGCCACGGCCGCCGCCGAACCGTCCCCCGGACAGCCCCGGTCGGCCGTCCGCCAGCCCCTCCACGGCGGAGCGGCGCCGAACGGGCAGTCAGCCGCCCGGCCGCCCGGAACGGGGCGGTCCGCAGCCGCCGAACCCGGCCGCGCACCCGGGCCGGTCACGGAACCCGTCGACGGGGCCGCCGACGCCGTCGACACCCTCCAGGAGCGCATCCGCTCCGGCGGACTCCCCCTCCCCGGACAGGGCACCGCCGTCCCCGACGCCTTCGCCCTCGCCTCCGGCCTGCTCGGCACCGTCCCCGCCCAGGGCCGCCCCGGCGAAACCCGCGCCTCCCGCGAAGGCGAACCCTCCGCACTGCCCGCCGTCCCCCGGCCCCGCTCCGGCACCACCGACCCGACCGGCACCGCCCGGCCCGACACCGCCGGAACGCCCCCGGTCCAGGAGGCCGCGGCCCACGAGGGGCCGGGCGCGACCCGACCCACCGGTCCGGCCACCGACAGCGCCGCAGCCCCGGCCGCACCCGCCGACAGCGACACACCCGAGGCTCTCGCCCTCGCCGACACCGCGACCGTGACGGCCGAGACGGACGGCTCCGCCACCGCCACCGCGGTGCTCGCCCCCATCGCCGCCGGACTGCTGCTCACCGGCGCGGCCATGTGCAAGCACCGCGGACTGCCGCGCGGGCACTGAGCCGGCGTCGGGCTCGGGGCGCCAGGTCCACCTCCGGCAGCAGGAGTTCCCGCCCGGGCACGGAAGCGGACGGAGGTGACGCCGATGCGGACGGCGCCCAGCACCGGGCGGAAGGGCTCGGCGTTCGGGTCGGAGTCGACGGTGAAGCGGCGCAGACCGGCGGTCCGGGCCCGGCGGCCGTCAGCGGAAGACGCCCGGCGGGGGCGTCGGGGAGGGAGCGGCGGTGGCGTCGGTGGCGGGGGTGGCGCCGGCGGTGAAGTCGGTGAGGGTGCGGCCGTGTTCGACCCGGCCGTGGGAGGAGTCGGAGGCGACCCGGCGGCTCAGGTCGGCGATCGGCAGTGGGGTGTGGGCGGCGGCCAGGACGAGGTTGCCGAAGCGCTTGCCGCGCAGCACGGCCGGGTCGGCGGTCAAGCACAGTTCGGGGAAGACCGCGCCGAGCGTGGCGACCTGGGAGCGGGCGAAGGGCAGGGCGCCGCCGTCGGCGATGTTGGCGGTGTACCAGCCGTCGGGGGCGAGGGCTCGGGCGGCGAGGGTGGTGAACTCGACGGTGGTGCAGTGGGCCGGGGTGCGGGCACCGGAGAACACGTCGGTGATGACCAGGTCGACGCTCCCCTCGGGGGTGCGTTCCAGCACCTCGCGGGCGTCCGCGCCGCGCACCTTGATCTGCCAGCCGCGTTCCAACGGGAGTTCGGCGCGCACGAGTTCGGTGAGCGCGGTGTCGATCTCGGCGACCTGCTGGCGGGAGCGCGGCCGGGTGGCGGCCACGTAGCGGGCCAGGGTGAGGGCGCCGCCGCCCAGGTGCAGGACGGTCAGCGGGCGGCCGGCCGGGGCGACCAGGTCGATCAGGTGGCCGAGCCGGCGCTGGTACTCGAAGCCCAGGTGGGTGGGGTCGGCGAGGTCGACCAGGGACTGCGGGGCACCGTCGATCAGCAGCGACCAGGCGTGCGGGCGGTCCCGGTCGGGGCGCAGCTCGGCCAGGCCGGAGCCGACCGGCCGGGACAGCGGCCCCTGGGCGTGGCTACGGCCGTCCGCGCCGGTGGTGAGCGCCGGTTCGGGGCTCCGCGCGGCCCTGTTGCTTCGTCCCATGTCGGTCATTATCGCCGGAGGCGACACGGGCACAGTCGCCGGAGGCGACACGGGCACAGTCGCCGGACGCGGCACCGCAGAGTCGCCGGACGCGGCACCGCACAGTCACCGGACGCGGCACCGCACAGTCACCGCGGCCGGCACGGCACAGTCGCCGAAGGAGACAAGGGCAGCGTCGTCGCAGGAAGGGCACGCCCCTGGTCAGGGGCGTGCCGCGGGGATCCGGCCGGAGGCGTGCGGGCCCGGCGGGATCCGCGCGGCACGCCGCTAGAACGGGCCGAGACCGCTTGCGGTGAGCGTGCAGGCGGCCTCGCAGAGGGCGGAGCGGAGTACCCAGGCGTCGGTGGGGCGGGCGGCGCGGCCTGCGCCGGCGGGCGGGATGACCCAGCGCGGGTCGGTGGTGCCGGGCACCAGGGCGCCGGCCGTACAGGAGCTGCCGGGCAGGTGCCAGGTCTCCCAGGTGCCGGCCGGGACGAGGAAGGAGACGGTGCTGCCGTTGCGGCTCTGCAGGACGGCCCCGCAGGCGCGGCGCAGCCGCAGGATGTCGACGGCCTCCAGGCCGTGCCGCAGGGCCACCGTCACGGTGTCGCAGCCCGTGACGAGGGTGTCCTCGGCGGGGACGGGGTGGTCCCGGCGCAGTCCGCCGCAGGCACCGCGGCCGCCGTCGACCGGGCCGCGGCTTCGGCCGCGGAACCGTTCGTCGTCGGGATCGGGCAGCAGGGCGGGGGCGGCGGCGGCGAGCACGCCCCCGGCGACGGGTCGGTGCTGTGGCAGTCCGGTGGCCATCATGGGCCCTCCTGTTACCTCGTCGGGTCGGAAGCGCTGCCGCCGGGGGTGGGGCCGCGGGGGCGGGGACGGGCCGGGGGGCGGCCTGGGCTTCCACGTATCAGGACAACGCGGCAGGAGGGCCCGAGGCCACGGGGCGCCTTACAGCAAGGCATGGCATTTCATGGCGGATATTCGGCAACTACGCCCGTCTTGCACCGGATTGAGGGTAGATGTCCCACCAACCGAGTGTGGCCGGTCGGTGACTCCGAGTACTCTCGGCGCCATGGCAGCCACCCCACCGGCCGAGCCGAACCGACCGTCCCCCAACCCCGTGATGCGCGCACTGCGCGGCGACCGCTCACCCGGCGAGTTCGCCATGGCGGTCCGCCGGGCCGCCCGCGAGATCGGCGAGCACGTGTCCTGCGACGCCCGCTACGTCGGTCGGGTCGAGTCCGGTGAGATCCGCTGCCCCAACTACGCCTACGAGCGGGTCTTCCGGCACATGTGGCCGGATCGCACGCTCACCGACCTCGGCTTCGCCCCCCGCACCGCCGTCCGCCGCCGCTCGGTGGACGGCGGCGGTGCGGCCGCCGGGGCTCCCCCGCTCCACCCGCCGTTCCCGCCCCTGCCCGCCCCGCGCTCACCACTCTCCACCCGACTCCCGTACGCTGCCTCGCCGTACGCGGATCCAGCCGCTCCGGACGGGCCTCCGTGGCCGATGGCCGGCGCGGTGCCCAGGGGGCCCGATGGATCGCCCTATCCCGACGAGGAGAACGACGACGTGCGTCGCCGTACGTTCCTGGCCGGCGGCTCGACCGCGCTGGCCACCGTGATCGGCATCGACCGGCCGGCCGCCGCCGGGCCCGTCACCGGTGCCGGCTCCGGCCCGGCCGCGGGCCCCGGCCCGGTCACCGGCCACGGCGCCTTCCCCCGCCGCGGCGCCGTCCCCGGTGCGGAGTTCGCCGCGCCCTCGCTGCTCGGCGCCGAGCCGGTGGTGCCCGGCCGGCCGGGTCCGGTGCCGCCGCTGCGCAAGGTCGGCGCCGCCGAGGTGCAGGGCGTCGAACAGGCCGTCCGGGAGATCAGACTGGCCGACGACGCGCACGGCGCGGACGCCCTGTACGAGCTCGCCGGGCAGTCGCTGCGCACCGCCTACGTGCTGCTCAACGAGGGCGACTACAGCGCCGAGACGGAACGCCGGCTCCAGGCCGGGGCCGGTGAACTGGCCATCTCCGTCGGTTGGTTGGCGCACGACTCGAACCGGCTCGCGGACGCCCGCTCGTTCTACTCCGAGGCGCTCGCCACCGCCCGGATGTCCGGGGACGCCGCCCTGGAGGCGCACGTCTTCTGCAACAGCGCCTTCCTCGCCCGGGACGCCGGGCGCCCGCGCGAGGCGCTGCGCGCCGCGCAGGCCGGGCAGGCCGCCGCCCGGGAACTGAGTTCCACCCGATTGCTCGCTCTGCTGACCATGCGCGAGGCCGGCGCCTGGGCCGTACTGCGGGACCGGTCCTCCTGCGAACGCGCGATCGGCCGGGCCTACGCGCTGTTCGACCGGGGGCCGGCCGAGTCCGATCCGGAGTGGATGTCCTTCTTCGGCGAGGCGGAGATCGCCGGCCTGCAGTCGCAGTGCTGGTCCGCCCTGGAGGACTGGGACCGCGCCAGCGAGCAGGCCGCGCTGGCCATAGCGCTGCAGGAGCCGCACTTCGTCCGCAACCGGGTGCTGTACACCGCCGAACTGGCCCACGACCGGCTCGGCCGGGGGGACTTGGCGGGGGCGGCGCACCACGGCTCGGCCGCCGTCGCACTGTTCGGCGAGGTCCGTTCGACCCGGATCCGCAGCATGCTGGCGGACACCGCGGGGCGGCTGCGCGCGCACGCCTCGGTCGCCGAGGTCCGCCGCTTCCTGATCGGGTACGACCAGGCCGCGGCGGCCTGACCGGGCGCCAGCAGCCGTGTCAGCGGCCCTGGTTGAGCCCCTCCAGGTGGGACAGGTCGTTCCAGACCTCCACCGCCGGGGCGCCGTACTCCCAGGACAGCACGCACAGCGCCGCCGTGCCGAGCTTGAACCGCTGGGCGAACTCGGGCGGCAGACCCAGCCAGCGGGCGGCCAGGATGCGCAGCAGGTGGCCGTGCGCGAACAGGATGACGTCCCGGTCGGCGCAGTGCATGACGGTGGTGTCCGACTCCGGGACCCCGTGCTCCTCGTTCAGTTCGGCGAGGAGGGCGTCCACCCGGGCGGCCACGTCGGAGAGCTTCTCGCCGCCGGGCACTCCGTCGCGCCAGATCAGCCAGCCGGGGTGGTCGGTGGCCCGGATGTCGGCGCCGGTGCGACCCTCGTACTGGCCGTAGTCCCACTCCATCAGCTCGGGGCGCTCCACCGCGCGGTCGCCGAAGCCGGCCAGGGCGCAGGTCTCCTCGGCGCGGCCGAGCGGGCTGGTGTAGACGAGCGCGTCCGACAGCCCGTTCCAGGGGGCCCCGGCGAGCCGGGCACCGAGCGCCCGGGCCATCGCGCGCCCCTCCTCGGTCAGCGGGATGTCAGTGCGGCCGGTGTGGCGGCCGGTGGCCGACCACTCGGTCTCGCCGTGGCGGACCAGCACGATTCGGGCGGGCATGGAAGGCTCCTCGCAGCGGGGCGGTCAACGGTCGGTCTCACCCTTGAGCACCGGGCTCCATGATCCCCCACCCCGACGGCGGCCACGATCGCGGGCCCGGAACACCCGGCGCCACCGACCGGTCACGGCCGGAACCGCCCGGTCCGCACCACGTTGTCGGACCCGGATGCGACACTGGGCCGCACCATGAACGTCTCGACGAACGTCCCGCTCCGCGGGCCCGCTGAGCCGCTCGCCCAGCGGCTCGCCGAGCTGCGCGGACCGGCCCCGCAGCGCAGTCTGAACGCCCGCTCCCTCGCCGCGCTGGCCGCCAATCCGGGCTGCCACCGCCGCGCCGTACTGGACGCGGCCGGGGTGGACAAGTCCGCACTGGCCGCCCGGCTCGGCCGCCCCGCCCCCTTCGGGCAATCCCCGTTCGCGATCGCCCGCGGCGTGATCTTCGAGTCCCGGCTGAAGGCGGACGACCACGCCGCCCTGCTGGAGCCGCTCCGCGCCCACCTCGGCCTCCCGGTGGACGACCGCGCCCCGCTGCTGGTGCCGGACCTGTTGCCCCGCTCCGGCCCGGCCGTGCGCGCCGACCGGACGGTCGAGGCACTGGCCCGGGCCGCCGCCGACCCGGACTCCTGGACGCTGCTGGACCACCCGATGCTGCGGCTCTCCGTGGCCGGCAGCACCGCCTACCTGGAGCCGGACGCCCTGGTGGTGCACGGCGGCCGGTGCACGGTGGTGGAGATCAAGTCCTTCCCGGTGCTGGACGGCAGCGCCGACCCGGCCAAGGTCGGCGCCGCCGCCCGCCAGGCCGCGGTGTACGTGCTGGCGCTCCAGCACGCCGCCGCCGCGGCCGCCGGGGTCCCGCTGTCCGACGACCCGTACACCGAGCAGCGGCTCCCGGGCAGCCCGCGCACCAGCGTGCTGCTGGTCTGCCCCAAGGACTTCGGCAACCGACCGACCGCCGTCGCCGTCGACGTCCGCCGCGAACTGGCCACCACCCGCCGCCAGCTGAGCCGGATGACCGGCATCGAGCGGCTGCTGGCGACGCTGCCGCCGGGCACCGACTTCGACCTGGCCGCCGCCGACGACGGCGCCCCGGCCCGGACCGCCGAGCAGCTCACCGCCTCGGTCGAGGCGGTGCCCGCCGCCTACAGCCCGGACTGCCTCTCCACCTGCGAGCTGGGCTTCCACTGCCGCGCCCGGGCCCGCTGCGACGACCGGGTCGAGCAGCTCGGCCGGGGCGTGCGCGGCGAGCTGGGCAGCATCCGTACGGTCACCGAGGCGCTGGCCGCCGCCCAGCGCGCGCCCGGCCCGCACCCCGGGGGCGCGGACGGAGCGGGCGCGGGCGACGCCACCGCGCTCGGCGACGGTACGGACGGCGACGGCGCGCACGAGGCGGCCGAGCGCCTGGCCTACGCGGCCGCCCTGCGCGCGGAAGCCCTGGGCGTGAGGGCATGAGCCTGCTGACCACCCTCGCCCGGCTGGAGGCCGTCCGCAGCGGGCGGGCCGAGCCGCTGGCCACCGTCCGGCACCGGCACCTGTCGGAGCGGCCCATGGTGGTCGTCCCGCTGACCGCGGCCGGCGAGTCCGGCGCGCCGCTGGCCGTGCTGCTGGGCACCGACCGGGACGCACCCCGGCTGCACCTGGTGCCCCAGCCGCTCAACCGCACCCTGCGGTTCGACTACCTGGCCGCACTGGCCGCCGACCTGCTGCCCTACCTGGAGTCCTTCGGCACGGACGTCGAGCAGATCGAGGGCTCCGAGAAGGACCCGGAGACCGGCGAGAAGACCCAGGTGTTCCGCGAGTTGTGCGCGGACGCGCCGCAGCTGATCGTGCCCAACGGCGCGGGCGTGCACCACCTGGCGCTGATCGGCCGCTCGACCCGGTTCCGCCGCACCGCCGAGGACGCCGACCCGGGCCCCCACCCGGCGCCGCTGCGGGTGCCGCTGCTCGGCCGCTGGCTGACCCACCTCACCGACCGCGCCCAGGTGCCCGGCTCCAGCCTGCTGCTGCCGATGACCGGTCTGCTCGCCCGGCACTGGGCCACCGGCCAGAGCCACCTGGAGGACCAGCACCTGGCGGCCCGGCTGGCCTGGCACGGCCCGCCGCCGGGAATGACCGGCGCGCAGGCCGCCGAGCTGGCCGAGTCCGCCCGCGACGAGCACGGGCAGCTGCTGCACCCGCCGGCCGGCCCGGCCACCGACCCGGCCTTCGACGAGGCGGTGCTGGCCCCGGCGATCGCCCGCTACGACGCGGCCGTCAGCGCCCTGCGGCACGGCACCGAGCAGCGCGACGAGGCCGCCGCCGAGCGCGCCCGCGCGGCCGTCCGCTCGGCGGTGGAACAGCTGGAGCGGGTGCTGTCGGCCGTGCTGCTGCCCACCTGGCGGGACGTCTGGCGGGGCCTGGACCTGCTGCGCGCCCTGCCGCCGGCCGGCCACCTGGAGGAGCGCTGGACCGGCGACCGCTGGTCCTACACCGGCCACCGGGACCGGCTGGCGGCCGGCGAGCCGCCGCAGCCCCGGCAGGACGACGCCGTCACGGCGGCCCGCAAGCTCGCCCAGCGCGAGCGCGAGCAGGCCCGGCTGGACGTCCAGGAGGCACTGGACGACCCGCTGGCGATGGCCGAACACCGGTTGTCCGGCGAGGCGTTCAGCGGAGTGGTGACGGAGGTGGTGCCGGACTACGACACCACCGGACGCTCCCCCAAGCCGCGTCCGCTGGTCACCCTGCGCACCGCCGACCGCCCGCACGCCGACCTCGGCCGGGAGGCGCACCGGGTGCACGGCCCGGCCGCGCAGAAGGCGCGGATCGTGGCGGTGGACCCGGCCGAGGGCACCATCACGCTGCGGGTGCTGTCCGGCATGGGCCGCAAGAAGGAGCCCGAGCCGGGCAGCCTGCCCGAGCCCGGCGAGCCGGTCACCTTCACCCTGTTCGAGTTGACGGTCCGCCAGTCCGCGCCGCTGCCCGAGCCGGACGACACCCCGTGGACCCACGGCGGCCCGCCCGGCAGCGCGCCCCCGGCCGCCACCGCTGCCACCGCCACCGCCACCGAGGAATGGGAATGATGAGCGAGCAGCCCCCGGGCGCGGCGGCCGACGCCGCGGTGGCCCGCATCCTGGCGGCCACCGTCCACCCGCCGGCCGGTGCGCCGCGCGGCGTGGTGGTGGACTCCCCGCCCGGCGCCGGGAAGTCGACCCTGGTGGTGCGGGCCGCCCGGGAGCTGGTGGCGGCCGACGAGCGGCTGATGATCGTCGCCCAGACCAACGGCCAGGTGGACGACCTGGTCGGCCGACTGGCCGAGAAGGCACCGGAGTTGACGATCGGCCGGCTGCACGCGGCGGACTCCCGGCCGGGGCCGGAGGTGCTGAGGCACGCCAACGTCACACCCTCCGACAAGGTCGCCGACCTGGTCGAGCACGATGTGGTGATCTCCACCTCCGCCAAGTGGCAGTGGGTGCGGGCCGAGGCGCCGTGGCGGCACGCGATCGTCGACGAGGCGTACCAGATGCGCTCGGACGCCCTGCTCGCGGTGGCCCGGCTGTTCGAGCGGGCGCTGTTCGTCGGGGACCCGGGTCAGCTGGACCCGTTCACCGTGGTCGGCACCGAGCAGTGGGCGGGCCTGTCCTACGACCCGTCCAGCAGCGCCGTGGTGACGCTGCTGGCGCACAACCCGCAGATCGAGCCGCACCGGCTACCGGTCTCCTGGCGGCTGCCGGCCAGCGCGGCACCGCTGATCTCGCGCGCCTTCTACCCGTACACGCCGTTCCGCTCCGGCACCGGCCCGGACGACCGCGGACTGACCGCCACCGTGCGGCCGGACGGCTCGGCGCTGGACGCGGTGATCGACCGGGCGGCCGAGCACGGCTGGGCGCTGCTGGAGCTGCCCGCCCGGCACACCGTACGGACCGACCCCCAGGCAGTGGCGGCGATCGCGGCCACCGTCCGGCGGCTGCTGGAGCGCGGACTGACCGCCCGCTCCGAGCAGGGCGAGGCCCCGCTCACCGCGGACCGGATCGCCGTCGGCACCGCGCACCGGGACCAGGCGGCGGCGGTGCGGGCGGCACTGCTCAAGGTGGGCGTCCCGGTGGACGGCACGGTCGGTCCGGCCGTCACGGTGGACACCGCGAACCGGCTGCAGGGCCGGGAGTACGACGTCACCGTGGTGCTTCACCCGCTCTCCGGGCGCCCCGACGCGACCGCCTTCCACCTGGAGACCGGCCGGCTCTGCGTGCTCGCCTCCCGGCACCGGCACGCCTGCATCGTGGTGGGCCGGGCCGGGATCGCGGAGCTGCTGGACGAGCACCCCGCGACCGAGCCGGTGCAGCTGGGCGTTCCGGTGGCCTTCCCGGACGGCTGGGAGGCGAACCACCAGGTCCTCCAGCACCTGAGCGACCACCGGGTGCGCCTGCGGTAGCGGGTGTCAGTCCTCGGTCTCGCACACCGCGAAGGCCACCACGGACCCGTGCGCGGCCTGGGCGCTCCAGCCGGTCGCGTCGGCGGTCGGCCCGCTGACGCGCACCGGTCCGTCCGCGTCGGGCTGGAGCCGGTAGCCGCCGCCGGTCAGGTGGGTACCGGCCGGGCAGGTGGCCGTAGAGACGCCGCCCGGGCTGCTCGGCGGCCCGCTGACCACTGCGGCGGTCTCGGCGGCGGCGGCGGACCCGGCCGGTACGACGGGCAGCGCCGGTGCCAGGGCGGCGGCCAGCAGGAGGCCGGTGGAGAGTGCGCGCATGGGGTGCTCCCGGTTCGGTGGGCGACTGTTGTCGCCAGGAACAACCGGTTCGCACGCGATCCGGATGTGCGGCGCCCGGGGCTCCCTCCCGGCGCGCGCCGGGGGAATAGCGCCTGCACGCGCACCGTTCCGCTACCGGCCGCCGCCGCGAGACAATGGACGACGGCCACGATCGGGCGGTGCGGCCCGGAGCAGCCCACCGCCCTCCCTCACCGAGACCACGGAGGTGTCCGTCCATGCCCGACTCCCCCGCCGAGACGCCCGAGCCCACCAGGCGACTGCGCCCCGTGCAGCTCCTGTTCGAGCCGCAGTCCGCCGAACCGGAGCCGGAACGGTTCTTCGACCTGGAGTCCATCGACGACCCCGCGGAGCTGCTGCGCCGCTCCACCGAACTGGCCCTGGCCTTCCGGGCCGCCGCCGAGCGGGCCACCGACTTCCAGGCCGTCGCCGCCGCCCAGCTCGCCGACCCGCGCCGCTTCGACGCGCTGTCGGACGCCGAGATCGCCGAGCGGTCGGACTGGACCCCGGACTACGCCACCAAGATGATCGAGTACGGCCGCACCCTGCTCCAGCCGCGCCGTCACGAGGACTGACCCCTCGACCCGCGGCCGCTGGCATATGCCAGCGGCGGAGGGTACGCGATCGCCCGTCGCCCTGTCCGGCGAACGGCGCTTTCCGCCCCTTCGGGGGCGCGCACGGCGCAGGCTGCTGGGCGTGGACATCTGGACGCACCAGTCGGTGGAATACGTCACCGTGGCCGGGGAGGCCTGGCTGGCCTCCGCCAGCGAGTACCCGCGCAGCATGCGCGCCCTCTGGGAGGCCCGCCCGTGGGCGCCCTCCGTGCTGCCCTGCGGGCGGACCTTCGACGTGATCAGCATGCCGTCGCTGTTCGGCCGCCGGGTGCTGGACGAACTGTGGGCCTCCGGCCCCGGCTGCGGCCCGGTCGCGGGCTACCGGGGGCGCACCCTGCTGTTCGTCCGGCCCGGCGCGGCCCCCCGGCTCCGCCGGCTGCTGGCCTGGGAGGAGTGGGCCCGGGACGTGCCGCCGCTGCTCTGCCACGGCAAGGGCGACGCGGTGACGGTGCCGCCGCTGCAGCGGATGGTGCACGGCCCGGACTCCCCCGGCCGGGGCTCGGGCCGCTGGATCGTCGCCCCGGACGAGCGGGAGCCCTGGCTGCCCGGGGCCTCGGTGGTGCTGTGGGCCTGCGTACGGGCGGCGCGCGAGCCCGGCGGGGCCATGCCGGCCTCGCCGGTCGTCGTGACCGGGGGGTGAACGGAGGCCGGCCGGTATTCGATTTTGGCTCGACCGCGGGCCGCTGCTAGAGTCTTCTCTGTCAGCAGGCGCCGCTAGCTCAGTTGGTTAGAGCAGCTGACTCTTAATCAGCGGGTCCGGGGTTCGAGTCCCTGGCGGCGCACAGACAGTCGAGAGGCCCCTTGCGAAAGCAAGGGGCCTCTCGGCGTTCCCGGCCCGCCGGGAACAGCCGGCACGGCCGGGCCGCCCGCCGGAGCGGACGGCCCGGCCGGGGCTCAGCGGCCGCGCAGCGCGCGGTAGCGGGCGACCAGCTCGGCGGTGGAGCTGTCCAGCTGCTCGCCGCCCTCGCCGGTGAGCAGCACCGGCTCGATCCGCTTGGCGAGCACCTTGCCCAGCTCGACGCCCCACTGGTCGAAGGAGTCGATGTTCCAGATCGCGCCCTGGACGAACACCTTGTGCTCGTACAGCGCGACCAGCTGGCCGAGCACCGACGGGGTCAGCTCGGCGGCCAGGATGGTGGTGGTCGGGTGGTTGCCCTGGAAGGTCTTGTGCGGTACGAGTTCGGCCGGCACGCCCTCGGCGGCGACCTCCTCCGGGGTCTTGCCGAAGGCCAGCGCCTGGGTCTGGGCGAAGAAGTTGGCCAGCAGCAGGTCGTGCTGGGCGACCAGGCGGTCCGGCAGGTCGGCGACCGGCCGGGCGAAGCCGATGAAGTCGGCCGGGATCACCTTGGTGCCCTGGTGCAGCAGCTGGTAGTAGGCGTGCTGGCCGTTGGTGCCCGGGGTGCCCCAGACCACCGGGCCGGTCTGCCAGCCGACCGGGGTGCCGTCACGGGTCACCGACTTGCCGTTGGACTCCATGTCCAGCTGCTGGAGGTAGGCGGTGAACTTGGACAGGTAGTGCGAGTACGGCAGCACCGCGTGCGCCTGGGCGTCGAAGAACGCGCCGTACCAGACGCCCAGCAGGCCGAGCAGCAGCGGGACGTTCTGCTCCGGCGGGGCGGTGCGGAAGTGCTCGTCGACCAGGTGGAAGCCGTCCAGCATCTCGCGGAAGGCGTCCGGGCCGATGGCGATCATCAGCGAGAGGCCGATCGCCGAGTCGTAGGAGTAGCGGCCGCCGACCCAGTCCCAGAACTCGAACATGTTGGCAGTGTCGATGCCGAAGTCCTGCACGCCCTGGGCGTTGGTCGACAGCGCGACGAAGTGCTTGGCCACCGCCTCGGTGCCGGCGCCCAGGCCGTCGAGCAGCCAGCCGCGGGCGGAGACGGCGTTGGTGATGGTCTCGATGGTGGTGAAGGTCTTCGAGGCGACGATGAACAGCGTCTCGGCCGGGTCGAGGTCGCGGACGGCTTCGTGCAGGTCGGCGCCGTCCACGTTGGAGACGAAGCGCACCGCCAGGTCGCGCTTGCCGAAGGAGCGGAGCACCTCGTAGGCCATCGCCGGGCCGAGGTCGGAGCCGCCGATGCCGATGTTGACCACGGTGCGGATCGGCTTGCCGGTGTGGCCCGTCCACTCGCCGCTGCGGACCCGGTCGGCGAAGGCGGCCATCTTGTCCAGGACGGCGTGCACCGCGGGGACGACGTCGACGCCGTCCACCTCGACGACAGCGCCGCGCGGGGCGCGCAGCGCGGTGTGCAGGACGGCGCGGTGCTCGGTGATGTTGATCTTCTCGCCGCGGAACATGGCGTCCCGCAGCTCGGCGACGCCGGTGGCGGCGGCGAGCTCGCGCAGCAGCTCCAGCGTCTCGTCGGTGACCAGGTGCTTGGCGTAGTCCACGTGCAGGTCGCCGACCCGCAGGGTGTGGGTGCGGCCGCGCTCGGGGTCGGCGGCGAACAGCTCGCGCAGGTGGGTCTCGCCCAGCTCCTCGCGGTGCTTGGCCAGGGCGGCCCACTGCGGGGTGCGGTCGAGCGGGGTGCGGGCGTCGGCGCGGGTCTCCGACATCGGTGGGTCCTCGATTCATCTGGGTGCAGAAACCGGCAGGGCCAGGCGTGAGGGCCAGGCGGTGGAATGCCTGTTCGCGAGGTCGTGGCGGTACTGGTGGTTCGCCGACTCCGTTGACGGCCTGCCCGGGTTCAGCCTATGCAACCCGGGAGGGGGTCGCGCACATTCCGCCCGGTGGGCGCGGACTGTCCGTCACTTCCGGTGCGCCCGCTACTTCCGTTCGGAGCGCAGGTCGAGTCCGCGCAGCACCTGGTCGACCAGTTCCGGGTCGGCGCCGAGTTCGCTGCGGGCGATGAGCATCTCGCGCCGGGAGGCGGCGATCATCTCCTGCTCGACCTCGGCGGCGGCCCGCCACTGGGAGATCCGCTGCTTCGCCTCGGCGGCCTCCTCCTCGGCGTAGTTCTCCGGGCAGAGCCGGGCCAGCCGGTCGTGCTGACGGTCCCGCAGCCGGTCGGCGACCTCGGCGGGCAGCTTGTCCTGCTCCTCCAGTTCGCCGAGCCGATGGAGCCCGGCCTTGGCGGCCCGCCACCAGAGTTGCCGCACCGCCTGTTCGTGCTTGTCCTGGTCGATGTCCAGTTCGAGCCGCTTGGCCAGCCAGGGCAGGGTCAGGCCCTGGACCAGCAGGGTGAACAGCACCACGCTGAAGGCGATGAAGACCAGCCGGCCGCGCTCCGGGAAGTCCTCGCCGGAGTGCAGGGTCAGCGGGATGGCGAGGGCCAGCGCGACGGTGGCCACCCCGCGCATGCCGGACCACCAGAGGACCACGCTCTCCTTCCAGCTGAACGGGGTGTCCTCCTCGGCGTCCTTGCGCAGCCTCTTCGACAGCCAGCCGGCCGGCAGCAGCCAGAGCAGCCGGACCACCACCACGACCGCGATGACCACGGCGGCGTCGCCGAGGAAGCCGGTCCAGCCGCGGCCGGCCTCCTTGAGCACGGTGGCCAGCTCCAGGCCGATCAGGCCGAAGGCCACGCCGGTGATCAGGATCTCGACCACCTCCCAGAAGGCGTTGCCCACCAGCCGGTAGGCGACGGCGTCGGCGTCAGCGGCCCGCTCGGCGAGGTAGAGCGCGCAGACCACGACGGCGAGCACGCCGGAGCCGTGGATCTCCTCGGCGATGGTGTAGGCGGCGAAGGGCACCAGCAGGTTGAGCGCGACCTGCTGGGTCGGGTCGTCCAGGCGGTCGGCGAGCTTGGCGTTCACCCAGCCGAGCACCACGCCGACGATCACGGCGAGCACCGCGGACAGCACGAAGCGCAGCACGGCGTGGCCGACCGAGAAGTCGCCGCTGACCACGGCCTCGATGGCCAGCGAGTAGATGACGATCGCGGTGACGTCGTTGAACAGTCCCTCGCTCTCCAGGATCGCCACCAGCCGCCGGGGCAGCCCGACGCTGCCGGCCACCGCGACGGCGGCCACCGGGTCGGGCGGGGAGACCAGCGCGCCGACCGCGATCGCGGCGGCCAGCGGCAGGGCGGGCAGCAGCCAGTGCACGGTGCCGGCCACGGCGATCGAGGTGACCACCACCAGGGCGATCGCCAGCAGCAGGATCGAGCGGGCGTTGGCCTTGAAGTAGCGGACCGAGGAGCGCCGGGCGACGGCGAAGATCAGCGGCGGCAGGACCAGCGGGAGGATCAGCTCGGGCTCGATCTTGACGTCCGGGATCTGCGGGACGAGTGCCATGACGATGCCGAGCAGGGTCATCAGGACCGGTTGCGGCACACCCGTCCTTCGGGCGAGTGGCATGGTCACCACGGAGGCGAGCAGCACCAGGAAGAACAGGGGCAGCTGGCCCACGGGGAGGTTCCTCTCGACGGCGGATCGGCGGCCGGGTCCCGACGGGAGGGACGGCCGGTCGGCGACGGACGGCTGAGCGCCGCCCAGGATAAATCTGACAATGCACCCATTGGTGAAGACGCGCCGAACAGGTGCTTGACCTCAAGCGCACTTCAGGTCGGAGGATCGGGGCGTTCGCGTGAAGGAACCGGCGAGAGGAATTACCCATGAAGGCGGTCACGGTGCCGACGCCCGGCGGTCCGGAGGTCCTGCGGGTCACCGAGGTGGCCGACCCCGAGCCCGCGGCGGGCGAGGTCCGGATACGGGTGTACGCCGCCGCGGTGCAGCCGGTGGACCTCGCGATCCGGGAGGGCTTCCGGCCGCCGGGACTGGTGGCCGAGCCGCCGCTCGTCCTCGGCAACGAGTTCGCCGGGGTGGTGGACCGGCTCGGGCCGGGCGTCGACGCCTGGCGGGTGGGTGACGAGGTGCTGGGCTTCCGGGTGCTGGGCTGCCAGGCCGAGCTGGTCACGGTGGACGCCGCCCAGCTGGTGGCCAAGCCCGCCGGGATGCCCTGGGAGCAGGCCGGCGCGCTCTCCGCCTCCGGCCAGACCGCCCACGTCGCGCTCGACCTGCTCGGCGTCACCGCCGGCGACACCGTCCTGGTGCACGGCGCCAGCGGCGGGGTCGGCACCGTCGCCGTCCAGCTGGCCCGGGCCCTGGGCGCCACCGTGATCGGCACCGCGAGCGAGCGCAACCACGACTACCTGCGCGAGCTGGGCGCGATCCCGGTGGCCTACGGCGAGGGACTGGTCGAGCGGGTCCGGGCGGTCGCCCCGCAGGGGGTGCACGCGGCCTTCGACGCGGCCGGCCGGGGCGCCCTGGCGGCCTCCGTCGAACTGGTCGCCGACCGGGACCGGATCGGCACCGTGGTCGACTACCCGGAGGCCCAGCGGCTGGGCGTCCGGGGACTGCGGGGGCCGCGCACCGCCGAGCGGCTGACCGAGCTGGTCCGGCTCTGGGAGACGGGCGGGCTGCGGATCGAGGTCGCCGAGTCGCTGCCGCTGGAGCGGGCCGAGCAGGCGCACCGGCTGGTCGGCACCGGGCACGTCCGCGGCAAGGTGGTGCTCACGGCCTGAGCGGGCCGGGCCGCCCCAGCCGATTGTGTGTTTCGGCCGCTGACCAGGTAATGTTCTCCACGTCAGCAGGCGCCGCTAGCTCAGTTGGTTAGAGCAGCTGACTCTTAATCAGCGGGTCCGGGGTTCGAGTCCCTGGCGGCGCACAGACAGCCGAGAGGCCCCTTGCGAAAGCAAGGGGCCTCTCGGCGTTTGCGCCCACTCGCGCCCGCGCCCACCGGTGGCAGGAAAGGTGGGAAGCAGGTCATTGCTGCCATCACGGGCCGGTGACAGGCTGGCCGCATGAGAGCGCGCAGCGTACTCGTCGTCCTCTACGACGGTGTGCAGAGCCTGGACGTCACCGGCCCCCTGGAGGTGTTCGCCGCGGGCGGCGCGGCCGCCGGGCGGCCGGGCGCGTACCGGGTGACCACGGCCTCCCCCGGCGGTCGGCCGGTGCGCAGCGCCAGCGGGCTGCGGCTGCTGCCGGACATCGACCTGGCCGACGTCGGGCCGGTGCACACCCTGCTGGTCCCGGGCGGGGAGGGCTTCGAGGACCCGGACGCCGCCCTGGTGGCGCGGATCCGGGAACTGGCCGGCCCGGCCGAGCGGGTGGTGTCGGTGTGCACCGGGGCCTTCCTGCTCGCCGAGGCCGGGCTGCTGTCCGGGCGCCGGGCGACCACCCACTGGGCATACTGCGCGGAGCTGGCCCGCCGCTTCCCGGACGTGGCGGTCGACCCGGATCCGATCCACGTCCGGGACGGGCGCCTCGCCACCTCGGCCGGGGTCACCGCCGGGATCGACCTGGCGCTGGCCCTGGTCGAGGAGGACCTCGGCCGGGACGCCGCGCTGCTGATCGCCCGTCACCTGGTGGTCTTCCTGCGCCGACCGGGCAACCAGGCCCAGTTCAGCACCCAGCTGGCCGCCCAGGTGGCGGCCCGGCAGCCGCTGCGCGAGGTCCAGCGGTGGATCGCCGAGCACCCCGAGGCGGACCTGTCGGTCGAGTCGCTGGCCGCCCGGTCGGCGCTGTCCCCGCGGCACTTCGCCCGGGCCTTCGCCGCCGAGGTGGGGGTGCCCCCGGGCCGGTACGTGGACGGGGTCCGGCTGGAGGCCGCCCGTCGGCGGCTGGAGGACACCGACGAGGGCATCGAGGGGATCGCGCGCTCCTGCGGCTACGGCACCCCGGAGGCGATGCGGCGCGCCTTCGTCCGGACCCTGGCCGTCCCGCCCGCCGAGTACCGCCGTCGCTTCCGCACCCGACCGGACGACTCACCGCCCGTCGGTCCACCGCCCGTTGCTCCACAGTCCGTCACCCCACTGCCCGTCGGAGGTCACTGATGCGCATCGCGATCCTGCTCTACCCCGAGTTCACCAGCCTGGACGTGGTCGGCCCGTACGAGGTGCTGTCCCGGATCCCCGGTGCCGAGGTGGTGTTCACCGCCGCGGAGCGCGGCCCGGTCCGCAACGACCTGGCCGGCCTGGCGCTGACCGCGGACGCCCTCCTCGACGAGGTGGACTCGGCCGACCTGCTGCTGGTGCCCGGCGGGCCCGGGACGGAGGCGCAGCTGACGGACGAGGTGGCGCTCGACTGGGTGCGCCGGGTGGACGCGACCACCACCTGGACCACCTCGGTCTGCTCCGGCTCGCTGATCCTGGGCGCCGCCGGGCTGCTCCGCGGCCGCCGGGCGACCACCCACTGGGGTGTGCTGGACCAGCTGACCCGGTTCGGGGCGGAGCCCACCGGCACCGAGCGGACCGTGGTCGACGGCAAGTACGCGACCGCAGCCGGGGTCTCGGCCGGGATCGACCTCGCGCTCACTCTGACCGGCCTGATCGCCGGGGACGGGACCGCGCAGGCGATCCAGCTGCTCATCGAGTACGACCCGCAGCCGCCGTACACCGCGGGCGCCCTGGCGAAGGCATCCCCCGCGGTGGTGGAGCGGGCGAAGCGGCTGCTGGTGCCCTGACCGGGCCGTGCCGTGCTGCGGGGTCAGCGAACCGCGGCCCCCGCAGTCGGCGGCCGGGTCAGCGGCCGAAGTAGGCGTCGAAGTTCTTGGAGAACTCCCGGCCGCCGAACCGGTCCCAGTTGACCGACCAGGTCATCAGCCCGGCCAGGTTCGGGTGGGCGCCCGAACGCGGCACGTACGAACCGCAGTCGGCCAGCTTGGTGAGGCAGTCCAGGGCCTTGTCCACCTCGGCCGGGGCGACGTAGCCGTTGCCCGCGTTGGTGGTGGCCGGCATGCCGATGGCGACCTTCGAGGCGGGCAGCGGCGGGAACACGTTGTTCGCGTTGCCCGCCACCGGGAAGCCGTTGAGCAGCAGGTCGGTCATCGCGACGTGGAAGTCGGCGCCGCCCATCGAGTGGTACTGGTTGTCCAGGCCCATGATCGAGCCGGAGTTGTAGTCCTGGACGTGCAGCAGGGTGAGGTCGTCTCGCAGCGCGTGGATCACCGGCAGGTACGCCCCGGCCCGCGGGTCCTGACCGCCCCAGGGGCCGGATCCGTAGTACTGGTAGCCGAGTTGGACGAAGAAGGTCTCCGGCGCCATGGTCAGCACGAAACCCGGGCCGTACTTGGCCTTGAGGGTCTTCAGCGCCGAGATCAGGTTGACGATGACCGCGCTCTTCGGGTTCTTGAAGTCGGTGTCGCCGGTGTCGAGGGAGAGCGAGTGGCCCTCGAAGTCGATGTCCAGGCCGTCCAGGCCCCACTTGTCGATGATCGCCGAGACCGAGCTGACGAAGGTGTCCCGGGCGGCGGCGGTGGTCAGCTGGACCTGGCCGTTCTGGCCGCCGATCGAGATCAGCACCTTCTTGCCCTGGGCGCGCTTGGCGGCGATGGCGGCCTTGAAGTCGGCGTCGGACTCGACGGTCGGGCAGTCGGTGGCCGAGCAGCGGTTGAAGCGGATGTCGCCGGAGGTCGGGGAGGTGGGCTCGCCGAAGGAGAGGTCGATGATGTCCCAGGAGCTGGGGACGTCGGCCATCCGGGTGTAGCCGGCGCCGTTGGCGAAGCTGGCGTGCAGGTAGCCGACCAGGGTGTGGCTGCCCGTCGGAGTGCCGGTGGGCGTTCCGGTGGGCGTTCCGGTGGGGGTGCCCGTCGGGGTCCCGGTCGGCGTGGACGTCGGGGTCGGCGTCGGGGTCGGCGTGGACGTCGGGGTCGGCGTCGGGGTCGGCGTGGGCGTCGGGGTCGGCGTGGGCGTCGGGCTGGGGGCGCCCGGGCCGTCCAGCGAGATGTCGTCCGCGTAGTAGGTGCCCTGCCCGTACCAACCGTGGGTGTACACGGTGGCGGTGGTCTGGGCGGCGCCGGTGGTGAAGCCGACGCTGAGCTTCTGGTACGCCCCGCCGGTGCCGGGCGTCCAGGTGCTGGGGCCGCCGCCGTCGATGCCCAGGTAGACGTAGGAGCCGTTGACCCAGGCGCTGAGCGTGTAGGTGGTGTTCGGTGCGACGGCGACGGTCTGGGCGCACTGGGCGGTGTCGCCCGCGGTGGCCGCGGCGGCGAGCGCGTAGCTCCCGCTGTGCACCGGGGAGGGGACCACGCTGCCGGAGTTGCCGGAGCAGCTCCACGGGCCGAGCGCGCCGGATTCGAAGCCGCCGTTGGCCAGGAACTCGCCGGCCGAGGCGGCGGGCGCCAGGCCCAGGGTGACGCCGACCAGGGTGGCCGCGGCGACGGCGGAGGCGGTGCCGGCCGCGAGGCCGTTTCTCAGGTTTCTGCGCATGGGGGTGCTCCTGCGGTGGCGCGGTCGTGGGGGACGTCCGAGGGCACGCCGGAGCACGCGCCAGTGGGGGGAACTGCCCGGCCTGGCACCCAAGTTGGACTAGACCACTGAAGTGGATCCGCCAGTGCGCTGTCAATGGTCCAGACCGGCGAGGGAGGGTCGTCTCCGGTTGCCGGGGGTGACACCCCGTCGAAGGATGGAGGAGTGACCCCGCCCGGCTACCTCCGCTACCCCCACCTGTACGGCGACCTGCTCGCCTTCACCGCCGAGGACGACGTCTGGATCGCCCCGCTGGAGCCCGGCGCCGCCACCACCGGCCGGGCCTGGCGGGTCGGCTGCGACCGCACCCGGGTCAGCCACCCCCGCTTCTCCCCCGACGGCCGCACCCTCGCCTGGACCAGCTGGCTCGGCCTGACCCCCGAGGTGTGGACCGCCCCGACCGAGGGCGGCGAGGCCCACCGGCTCAGCTACTGGGGCAGCCAGGACACCCGGGTGCGCGGCTGGCTGCCGGACGGCGAGGTGCTGGCCGTCACCTCCTATCACGAGCCCTTCGGCCACTACACCTGGGCGCACGCCCTGCCGCCCGACGGCTCCCCCGGCCGCCGGATGCCCTGGGGCCCGGTCGGCGACGCCCAGCTGAGCCGGCGGCGCACCGTGCTGCTCACCGGCTCCGCCCCGCACGAACCCGCCGCCTGGAAGCGCTACCGCGGCGGCGCCGTCGGCCGGCTCTGGGTGGACGGCGAACAGATCCTGCCCGAGCACACCGGCCACCTCGCCTCCCCCATGCCGGTCGACGACCGGATCGCCTTCCTCTCCGACCACGAGGGCATCGGCAACCTCTACTCCTGCCGCCCGGACGGCACCGACCTGCGCCGGCACACCGACCACGCCTCCTACTACGCCCGCGAGGCCGCCACCGACGGCACCCGGATCGTCTACCAGCACGCCGGCGACCTCTGGCTGCTCGACGGCCTGGACGCCCCCGCCCCGCGCCGGCTGCAGGTGCCGCTCGGCGGCGCCCGGGCCGGCCGCCGCCCGTACCAGGTCGGCGCCGCCTCCCAGGTCAAGGACCTCGCCTGCGACCAGACCGGGCGGGCCGGGGTGATCACCGTGCGCGGCAGTCAGTACTGGCTCACCCACAAGGACGGCCCGGCCCGCGCGCTCGCCGACACCCCCGGGGTGCGCACCCGGCTGCCCGTGCTGCTCGGCCACACCGGCGAGGCGGCCTGGATCACCGACGCCGAGGGGGCCGACGCGATCGAGGTGGTGCCGCTGCCCGGACACGAGGACACCGGGCAGCGGCACCACCGCCGGGTGCTCGCCGCCGATCGGCTCGGCCGGGTCCTGGAGCTCTCCGCCGCCCCCGACGGCACCCGGCTCGCCGTCACCACCTCGGACGGGCGGCTGCTGCTGGTCTCCGCCGCGGACGGCGAGGTCCGCGAACTGGCCGGCTCCGACTACGGACCCGTCGCCAGCGCCCGGTTCTCCCCCGACTCGCACTGGATCGCCTGGTCCCAGCCGGCCGCCGGGCGCTCGCTGCGTCGGATCCGGCTCACCCGCACCGACGCCTCCGCGCCGATCACCGACGTCACCGACGGCCGGTTCGAGGACGAGCAGCCGGTGTTCACCCGGGACGGCCGCTACCTGGCCTTCCTGTCCTGGCGCGGCTTCGACCCCGTCCACGACGTGCACACCGGCGACCTCTCCTTCCCGGTCGGCTGCCGCCCGTACCTCGTCCCGCTCACCGCCGACACCCCCTCCCCGTTCGCCGCACCCGTCGAGGACGGCGCCCCGCGCGGGGACGGCGGCGGCGACGGCACCGTCCGGGTCGACCCCCAGGGCATCGGCGAGCGGCTGCTGCAGTTCCCGGTGATCGCCTCCAAGTACTCGGCCACCGACGCGGTGCGCGGCGGCCTGGTCTGGCTGCGCTGGCCGATCTCCGGCACCCTCGGGCAGACCTTCGCCAGCCCCGACGACACCTCCGGCCGCCCCTCCCTGGAGCACTTCGACCTGGCCCGGGGCACCCGCAGCACGCTGGTCGACAAGCTGGACGGCTACGCCGTGTCCGGGGACGGCGGCTCGATCGCGGTCTACTCGGCCGGGACGCTGCGGGTGATCCCGGTCGCCGTCCCCTCCGCCGGGACCAGCGTCGACCTGCGCCGGATCACCCACACCGTGCACCCCGCCGCCGAGTGGCGCCAGGCGTACCACGAGGCGGCCCGGATCGTCCGGGACCAGTTCTGGGACGAGCGGATGTCCGGACTGGACTGGCCCGCGCTGGTCGCCCAGTACGAGCCGCTGCTGGACCGGATCTGCTCACCCGACGACTTCGCCGACCTGCTGCGCGAACTCCTCGGCGAACTCGGCACCTCGCACGCCTACGTCACCCCCTCCCGGCGCGCCGAGGGCCCCACCCTCGCCCAGCAGCCGCTCGGCCTGCTCGGCGCCAACGCCCACCGCTCCCCCGACGGCCGCTGGCTGGTCGACCGGGTGCTGCCCGGGGAGTCCTCCGACCCGCGCGCCCGCGCCCCGCTGGCCGCCCGGGGCGTCCGGGACGGCGACGAACTGCTGGAGGTCGGCGGCCGCCCGGTGGACCCGGTGCGCGGACCGCTGCCGCTGCTGGCCGGCACCGGCGGCACCACCGTCGAGCTCGCCCTGCGCACCGGCCCGGACGGCCCGGTGCGGCGGATCGCCGTCACCCCACTGACCGACGAACGGGCCGTCCGCTACCAGGACTGGGTGGCCAAACGGCGCTCCCTGGTAAGGGAGTTCAGCGACGGCCGGTGCGGCTACCTGCACATCCCGGACCTCGGCGGCTCCGGCTGGGCCCAGTTCAACCGGGACCTGCGGCGCGAACTCGACAAGCCCGCACTGGTGTTGGACGTGCGCGGCAACGCCGGCGGCAACGTCTCCGAACTCGTCCTGGAGAAGCTCACCCGGCGCGTCCTCGCCTGGGACTTCAGCCGGGACCGCCAGCCCGTCCGCTGGCCGCGGCACGCACTGCGCGGCCCGCTGGTGGCGCTCGCCGACGAGGCGACCAGCTCGGACGGGGACGTGATCATCGCGGCGATCAAGTTGCTCGGCCTCGGCCCGGTGATCGGCAACCGCACCTGGGGCGGGGTGGTCGGGATGACCGGGCGGCACACCCTGGGCGACGGCACCCAGATCTCGGTGCCGAAGAACGCCTCCTGGTTCAGCGGAGGGCTCGGCTGGTCGGTGGAGAACCGGGGCGTGGAACCGGACGTGCACGTGCTGCGCACCCCCCAGGACTGGGCCCGGGGGCGCCACCCTGAGCTGGTCACCGCCGTCCAACTGGCCATGGAGCTGCTGGAGGACGCCCCGGCCGCGGCGCCCCCGCCCACCGACACCCCGCGGCCGGACCTGCGGCGCCCGCCGCTGCCGCCGCGGTGACTCCGGTTCTCGGTCCCGGGGACCGGTTCTCGGTCCCGGGGACCGGCTCTCAGTCCCAGGGATCGCCCTCGGCGGTCATGTTCTCGGCGGCGCGCCGGTCGGCCTCCTCCTGGGCGAGCCGGTCCTGGGCGTCCCTGGTCCGCTCGACGTCCTCGCCGAAGGCGTCGGCCGCCTCGTCGTGGGCGAGCGCGGCCCGCTCCGCGGCGTCCGGTCCGGTGGACTCGTGCTGCGGCGGCCGGTGGAACAACCTGTCCAAGATGCCCATGACTCCTCCTCCTGCGGACGGAACCGCGGAACTTCCGGGCTGCCCCCACTCTCACACCGGGGGCCCGCGGATGCACCTTGAGCCTTTGGTCCCTGGCGGAGGCGCCGAAGGGCCGTAGCCGGGGGCGGGCCGGAGGCGGAGGGTGGCGGTGTGAGGAACTCCACCGAGGAACTGCACGACGGACCACGCCGGCGGGTCGGTCCGCTGGCAGCGCTGGACGGACGGCTGCCCGGCACCCACGACCTGCTGCTGATGCAGTGCCCCGGCTCACTGCGCCCGGTGGCGGGCGGCGAGCTGTCGGGCTGGGCACGGGCGGTGCTGCGGACGCACCCCTGGGTGACCGTCGGCCGGGCGCCCGCGCAGGTGGGCGCCCCGGCGGACCCGCCCCACCCGCAGCGCTGCGCCCGGGACCCGGAGGCGGCGCCCGAGCACTGGGTGCCGGTCACGGTGCGCGGCGCGCGCCCCGGGCAGCGGCTGGACGCGCTGGCCCCCTGGGCCGCGGTGGCCCGGACACTGCGGCCCGAGCAGCTGGCCGAACGGCGGGCACGACTGGCCCCCGACCGGGTCGGCGGCATCCCGGCGCTGGCCCTGCTGCCGGAGGTCGGCCGGCTGGTCGCGGACCACCGGCTCCCCTGGGGCCCGATCGGCGCGGTCGGCTACGAGCTGGGCACCGGCCTCCCGGTCGCCGGGCCGCTCAGCCCGCTGCGACTGGTGCTGCGAGCCCCGCACCCGGTCAGCCGGCGGGACGCGCTGCAGCTGCGCCGGGCGCTGAGCAAGCTGCCGGTGCCGGTGCAGGCCGAGCTGGAGACCCGCTACGGCGCCGTCCAGCTCGCCGAGTACGCGGCGGGGGTGCACAGCTTCACCCTGCTGACGCCGTACGGGCCCCGGGAGGTCCACGATCCGTGGTTCCCCGGGGGCCCGTACGGCTAGGACGTGCGCGTACGGTCAGCCGCTGACGCTGGGCTCCCCCGTCTCCAGGTGGCCGGTGAAGCGCTGCGACCAGCCGGCGTCGACGTCGACCGTGACGGTGAAGTCGTACCAGCCGTTGTTGTGGGCGACCGCGTTGAAGAAGTCGCTGACGCTGCCGCCGGCCGGCACCTGGTACGTCCAGGGGCCGTCCGTGCGGTAGTTGTTCGAGGTGATGGTGAAGGTGATCGGCGAGGTGCCGGAGTTGTCCATCTTGAAGTAGACGGCGAGCTTGCCGCTGCCCGGCTCGACCGCGTACGAGGCGGTGACGGCGGCGTTCTTGCCCGCCTGGGTGAGGTCGCCGGTGAATCGGCGCAGGAACCGGTTCGGGCCGACCACGGTCAGGTCGTACTTGCCGTTGCCGAAGTTGTTGGTGCCGCAGTTGAAGAAGTCGGTGACCGGGCTGCCGGAGTCCACCGTGTACTGCCAGGGGCCGCCGCTGCGGTAGGCGTTGGCGTACGCGGCGAAGTGCGCGGCCCGGGCGGCGCCGTCGTTCGACATCTTCACCCAGACGTGCATGACCCCACTGGCGTTGCTGTCCCAGTGGTCCAGGTTGGCGTTGGGCTGGTACGGCAGCGCGCGGGCCGGACGGGTGCCGGGCTCCTGGGCGGGCAGCGCGTTGTCGCTCGGCGAGGGGTTGGGCAGCGGGCCGCAGGTGGACAGGCCGATGGTCTGCGAGGTGTCGGGCAGCGTGGGCAGGCCGTACACCGGGTTGGCGAAGTCGAAGACCGAGGTGAGGTCGCCGCAGACCTGGCGGCGCCAGGCGCTGATGTTGGGGCTGGTGGCGGGCGTGCCGAGGGCGGCGGTCCACACCTCCAGGAAGCGCAGCACCGAGGTGTGGTCGAAGGTCTCGGAGTTGACCCAGCCGCCTCGGGTCCACGGGGAGATCGCGATCAGCGGGACGCGGAAGCCGAGGCCGATGTTGGTGGAGTTGTAGAACTCGCCCGCGGTGCCGGCCGGCGCGGCCGGCGGCGGGACGTGGTCGAAGAAGCCGTCGTTCTCGTCGTAGTTGAGCAGCAGGACGGTGGAGTTGAACACGTCGGGGTCCGCGTTCAGGGCGTCCATCACCAGGTGGACGAAGTGCGCGCCGTCCTCGGGGGTGGCGTAGGGGTGCTCGGAGGACTGCTGGTCGGCGACGATCCAGGAGACCTTCGGCAGGGTGCCGTTCTGCACGTCCGCCCGGATCGCGGCGGCGATGTCGTCCGGGGTGCGGCCGGTGACCTTGGGGACGGAACCCATGCCCTTGACGGCCAGCGGGCTGCCGGCCGCGGCGCCGGTGAACTGGCTGAAGTAGGCGAGGGCGTTGTCGCCGAAGTTGTCGGCGGCGTTCTGGTAGACCTTCCAGCTGACGCCGGCGTTCTCCAGCGCCTCGGCGTACGTCTGCCAGCGCAGGTTGGACTCGGAGCCGCCGTCGTAGGCCGGGCCGCCCGCGGCGCCGGCCGGGTCGATCGTCCCGCTCCAGTGGTAGGTGCGGTTGGGGCCGGTCGCGCTGAGCACCGAGCAGTGGTAGGCGTCGCAGATGGTCCAGTTGTCGGCCAGCGCGTAGTGGAACGGGATGTCGGCGCGCCGCAGGTGGCCGAGGGTGCGGACGGTGCCCTTGGCGGACACCCAGGAGTCCATCTTGCCGCCGTTCCAGGCCTTGTGCTGGTCGGACCAGGCGTGCGAGAGGTCGCCGTTGCACTGCGCCTGGGTCTCCGCGGAGCCGCTGGCGCCCGAGGGGTTGAAGGCCCACGGGTACTGGCGGGCGAACAGGCCGTTCGGCTGGTTGAAGACGCTGTAACCGCCGGCGATCTGGATGGCGGCCTTGTCGGCGAAGCCCCGGACGCCCTTGAGGGTGCCGAAGTAGTGGTCGAAGCTCCGGTTCTCCTGCATCAGGATCACCACGTGCTGCACGTCGGTGATGGTGCCGGTGGTGCTGAGCGTGGTGCCGGCGGCGGCGCTCGGGGCGGCGGTGCCCAGGACGTCGGCGCCGGCCACGGCGAGGCCGGCCGCGGTGGCGCCGGACAGCGTGACGAACTTCCTACGACTCAACTCGGCCATCAGACCGGTCCGTCCCTTCACTGGCGATGTTGTGTACACAACTCGGGGCCATCGATCGCGGAGCAGTCTCCACCTCGACCGGAGCCGGCCACCAGATGCGCGCAGCAGGTTTGTCGGACTGTTCGTCCGGACGTCACCGGGCGACGGCGGGCTGAACGCCCGGCCGATGAGACGGGGAGACCGTCCGCACCGACCGGCGCCCGGTCAGCGGTCCTTCACCTCGATGCCCAGCGCGTGGGCGAACTGCGGCGCCAGCTCAAGCAGTTGGGAGGTGCTGATGACCGCCCCGCGCAGCCCCTGGTGGCCGTCCGCCAGGCCGAGCCGGGCGGCCCCGCGCAGATCCGTCCCGCTCAGCACGGCCCCGCGCAGCCGGACCTCCTCCAGCGTCGAACCGGGGAAGGACACCCCGGTCAGCTTCGCCCCGCCGAAGTCCACGTCGCGCAGCAGGCAGTCCTCGAACACGACGTCCCGCAGCACGGCCGACCGCAGGTTGACCGCCTCCAGCTTGCAGCCGCGGAACACCACCCTGCGCAACGCGGCCCCGTACCCGGCGACCCCGGCCAGCACCCCGCCGACGAAGGCGCTGTCCTGCCACTCGGTGTCGCTCAGGTCGCAGGCCACCCAGCGGCCGGCCCGCACCCAGACGTCGTTGAACCGGGCCTGGCGCAGCTTGACCCCGCTGAGCGCGACCCCGGTGAAGGCGCACTCCAGGAAGGCCGCGCCGGCACCCGACTCGTCGGTGTGCTCGCCGCCGTCGAAGTGCGCGGTGTCGTAGCGCTCGTCGCTGCGCAGCGGACCGGTGTGCGGGTGCAGCAGCTCGGCGTACGGGAGGTCGGCGAGCTGCTCGGGGACGGAACGGGGCATGGCGGCGGCGCCTTTCGGATCGAGGGCGAACGGGGTCTCGCCCGCATGCTCGCACGCGCCACCGACAGCTCCGCCCGTACGCGCCCCCGCCGACCCAGCCGTCCGCTCAGCCGTCCGCTCAGCCGTCGGTCACCAGAGCGGCGACGCCCCGGCCCGGCCGCTGCGGACGCGGCCGGGCCGGGGCGCTCGGGCGGTGGACCGGCCGATCAGCCGCGCGCCCAGAGCGAGTTGACCCGGCTGCGCTCGGTGCTGTTCGGGTACGGGTTGGTGCAGGAGGTGCCGGGGCCGCCGCCCGACATCAGCTCGCTGCACGGGCCGGAGTAGTGGTCCGGCAGGCCGAGCACGTGCCCGGTCTCGTGGGCCGTCACCCGCACCGAGTCGTATTGCCGGTTCTGCTGGTAGTCGAGGAAGACGTAGCCGCGCCCGTGCCCGTCCGTGCTGGCGTACGAACCGCGGCTGTCGTCGCCCTCGTAGTAGCTGAAGTCGGCGGCCGAGCCGGCCTGCAGCCGGACGTTGCTGACCGAGCTGTTCCAGATCTGCGCGGCGCTGGCGATCTGACTGCGGAAGGACGGCGCGGAGCTCGCGTCGTAGGTGACCACGACGGTCGCCAGGCCCGGACTGGCGGCCTGCTTGGCCTTGGCGGAGGCCATCACGGCCTGGAAGAACGCCTGGTTGTCCGCCGCTTCCTGGGTGGAACCGGCGTACGTCGAACCGGCGTGCGTCGAGGCGGTGTAGCCCTGGACGGCCGGAGCTGCCGGCGCCGCGGCGGCCGCGGTGGTGGGCAGCACGGCGAGACCCGCCGCGAGGGCGAGGCCGAGGGTCGCGGACAGCACGGATCGCTTCATGTGGGGGCTCCTGAAGGGGTCCTGGAGGTACTGGGGGCTCCGGTCCCTGGTGCCGCGCCGGATTGGGGGCCGGCTGGGGGGACACCTGGTGACCGGGTGTCCCCAGAGCTTCGGGCAGTCCGGCGGCCGGGCGGATGATGTCAACCCGCGATAGCCCGGTGCAATACCCCGCACCCCTTCGGATTCCGGCCGTCTTTTACTCGTCTTGACTCAGACATGCCCCTGGCATTCCGTTCCGGGGGCGGCTAGGCTCCCCGACGGGGAAGTACCCGTGCGGTGGCCCGCCCGTTTCCGGCCGGGCGGGCCACCGCGCCCGATTCACCCGCCGGGCACGTCAGTTGGCCGCTGCCACGCCGTTGGCCCAGAGTGCGTCGACCTGCGCGCTCTCGTTGGCGTCGGGGTGCGCGTTGGTGCAGGACGGGCCGGGGCCGTGGCCCGACATCAGTTCACTGCACGGCCCCGAGTAGTCGTCGGGCAGACCGAGCACGTGCCCGGTCTCGTGGGCCACGATCCGCAGCGAGTAGTACTCCTGGGCCTGCTGGTGGTCGATGAAGATGTAGCCGTGCCCGTGCCCGTCGGTGCTGGCGTACGAGCCGCTGCCGTCACCCTCGGTGTACGAGAAGTCGCCGGTGCCGCTGGTCTCCTGGAGCTGGACGTTGTGCACCGAACTGTTCCAGATCTGCGCGGCGTTGGCGATGTCGGCGGCGAAGGAAGGGGCCTGGTTGGTGTCGTAGGTGACGGTGACGGACTGCAGCCACGGGTCGGCGGCCCGCCTGGCCTCGGCGGAGGCCATCACGGCCCGGAAGAACGCCTGGTTGTTCGCGGCCTCCTCGGCCGGACCGGCGTGGGCCCGGGCGGCACTGGTCTGCGCGGCCGGAGCGGCGGGCGCGGCGACGGCGGCGGTGGGCAGGGCCACGAGCGTGGCGGCGAGGCCCAGTCCGAGGGTCGCGGACAGCACGGATCGCTTCATGTGGGGGCTCCGAGTTCACGGTGCGCCGGTCCGCCCGGGCCGATGGGGGCCGGACCGGGCGGCTGCGGCGCGCGGTGGGGGCCGTCCCGGTCGGGGCCGGGGCGGTGTGGTGCCCACGAGCTTCGACCCGCCCGGGCCCGTCGCGGATGATGTCAACCCGCGATAGCCCGGCCGACTACCGGTGGGTATCCGCCGTGGGCGCCGTCGGCATGCCTTGATTCCCTGTCATGTCCTTGGCGATACGGCTCGATGACGTCTATGCTCCCGTCGTGGAGCTCGACGTGAGACACCTCCGGGTGCTGTGCGCGATCGCCGACACCGGCAGCCTCCGCAAGGCCGCGCTCCAGCTCGGCATGACCCAGCCCTCCCTCACCACCCAGCTGCACCGGATAGAACGAGCCATCGGCGGAACCCTGTTCACCCGCGAGCAGACCGGAAGCCGGCCCACCGCACTCGGCCACTCGGTGCTGTCCCGGGCCCGGCCGGTGATCAGCGAGATGGCCGCCCTGATCGCCGCCGCCCGCCAGGAGGCCCGCGACACCACCGGGCCCGACCGGCAGCGCCGACTGCGGATCGGCAGCGTCGGCAGCCGGGCCGTCGCCGCCTGGCTGCGCCGGGTGCACGAGCGGCTGCCGGACACCGACACCACCATCCACGTCGACATCTCCGCCAGCGCCCTGCTGCGGATGGTCGCCGCCGACCAGCTGGACGTGGCCTTCGTGTACGAGAGCGAGGGCTTCCCGCTGCGGGTGCCGCCGGACGCCGAGCACCGGGTGCTGATGGCCCGTGAGCCGCAGTTCGTCGCGCTCGCCGCCGGGCACCCGGCCGCCGCCCGCCCGGTCGTCCACCTGGCCGACCTCGCCGAGGACACCTGGATGGTCGACCCGACCGCCGACCACGAGTACGCCGCGATGCGCCGGGTCTTCAGCGAGGCCGGGCTCAACCCCCGGGTGGTGCAGGTGCGGGACAACGCCACCGCCGCCGAACTGGTCGCCTCCGGCGAGGCCGTCCGCCCCTGCCAGCCGACCTCGCTGCCCGGACCCGGCACGGTGGTCCGCCCCGTACACGGGGACCCGCTCGCCGTCCGACTGCTGTTCACCTGGCGCCCCCGGGTGCTCAGCCCGCCCGCCCTGGACGCGCTCTACGGCGAACTGCGCGCCGCCTACCTGGACCTGGCCAAGGTCAACCCGGCCTACCTGGCCTGGCTGGCGCGGCACGAACCGGTGCTGCTGGGGCGGCTCTAGGATCCGCCGGAGCAGCCCTGGGTCCGCCGGACGGACCCCGGGTCCACCGGCCCAAGGACCTGGGTCCACCGGACAAGGCCCCGGGCCCGCCGGGCAGGCCCTACCTCCCGGCCCGGCGCTCCCGGCCGTGGATCAGCACGCCCGTGGCGACCATCAGCGCGCAGACCAGGCCCGCCGCCAGCACCCCGGACCCGCCCAGTGCCGTACAGGCCAGCACCAGCGCCGCCCCGACCGGCGCCACCGACTGGGCGACCGGGCCGCGCTTGGTGTGCCGGGAGTGCAGGTACCAGACGGTGACCAGGTAGACCGCGGTCGGCACGGTGACCGTCGCGGTGGCGGCCGCCTCGGAGATCTCCGCCTTGTGCACGGCCGACTCCACCGCCACCTCCAGCCCCGCACCGATCGCCGCCGCCGACCCGAACACCAGGTAGTGCCCGTAACCCCATGCGAACGCCTGCCGGTTGGATCGCAGGTGGTCGTGGACGGGCCGGGCGAAGTAGATCCACCAGGCCGCGAAGCAGATCAGCAGCCCGCCGGCCGCCACCGGCACCAGCCGGCCCAGCTCCTCGTGCTCGTCCACCGCCGACTGCACCGCCACCGTCGCCGCGGCCACCGTCTCGCCGAGCACGATCAGGGTGAACAGCCCGTACCGCTCGGCGATGTGGTGCGGGTGCCAGGCGGTCTGCATCCGCAGCTCGGCGACCACCGGCACGGCCAGCTCGCACAGCACCCCGATCGGGATGATCACCGGCCGGGCGGCGTCCGGCAGGAGCAGCAGCACCACCCAGCCCACCTGGCAGAGCATGATCCCGACCGCGTACCGCAGCGCGACCCGCCGGGCCTCGCCCTGCTCGCCGGCCGCCGCGCGCAGCCACTGGGTGACCATCGCCAGCCGCATCACCACGTAGCCGACGATCGACAGCGTGAGGTCCTGGGCGGTGAACAGCCGCGGCACCCCGGCGGCCAGGATCAGCACGCCGGCGATCTGCACCAGCGTGGTGATCCGGTACGGCACGTCGTCGCAGTCGTACGCGGAGGCGAACCAGGTGAAGTTCATCCAGGCCCACCAGATGGCGAAGAAGGCGAGGGCGTAGCCGCGCAGGCCCTCGCCGTAGTGCCCGGCCGCCAGCGAGTGGGCGAGTTCGCGGCCGGCCTGGCCGACCGCGACCACGAAGCAGAGGTCGAAGAACAGTTCCAGCGGGGTGGCGACCCGGTGCGGCTCGTCGCGGTCGCGGGGGACCATCCGGCGCACCGGGGGCGGGTCGACGTGGTGCGCTCGGGCTGCCGCGGCGGCGGGTTCACTGGGCATCGGTGCTGCTCCGGGGGGTCGGGAGGGGGCGGACGGGGCCCGGGAGGGCCGCCGTCCCGCGCATCCTGGCAGCGGCCCGGGCCCGGCGCACGCACCGGCGCGGCGCGCGCGGCGCCGGGCACCGACCCCCGTACCGGCTCGGACACCGGCCCGTGCCGGTTCGGACACCAACGACCGGGACCGGCCCCGTACCGGCCCGGGCGCCGTATTCGCGCACCGATCCGCCCCCGTGCGACAACTCCGTTCGAGCCCTGGCGCGATGCCCGCTTATGCCCCTTTTCTCCTTACCGTCAGCGAGAGTTGACGCTTCGGTGCGCGAAGTGGGTGACAGCACGGCGGGTTTCCGGGCGCGCCTGCGCGCTGCGCCGCGACCGGCCGGGACACCCCGCTAGATTCGTCCCCGGTTGGAAGCGAGCGCGGGCCCCTGCGGGGCCCCACGACACGGGCGGCCTGCGGGCAACGCGGAAGGTCAAGGCCGGTGGCAGGACAGCGGGGGCGGCGGAGCCGGCCCACGCGTGTCCGCACCACCGGCCTCGTGATCACCGCGCTGCTCGCCAGCGCCTGCCGTGCGGTCGCCCTCGCCGCCTCGGCGGCACGGGCTACTTCTCCCAGCCGACCTTGCTGTAGTCCTCGCTCCCGAGGCCGAAGGCACCGTAGTTGGCGAGTCCCTTGCGGACCGCCGCCACGACCGGCCGCTGGTAGAGCTCGACGGTGTGGCCGAGCTCCCAGATCTTCGCGTCCGCCTGGTTGTAGAGCTTCGCGGCCTCCGCCGGGTCGACCGTTCCGGCCGCCTTCTTCAACAGGTCGTCGATCTCCTGGCTGCCGAGGCGCGAGGGGTTCTGGAAGGAGTTGTCGCCCACCGGCAGGCGGAAGTTGGCCAGGCTCTTGGAGTTCGGGAACGAGTCCGTGTTGCGCCAGCTCGCGAGGTCGAACTTGCCCGGGGTGATGTACTTGGAGAAGAAGTCGTTGGCGGCCACCTTGTCCAGGTCGACCTTGACCCCGGCCTGCTGCCACATCGCCGCCGCCGCGGTGGCGAGGTCGAGCTGGGCCTGCGCGGTGCCGTCGCTGAGCACCCAGTGGAGCTCCAGCGGCTTCCCGTCCTTGGTCCGCGGCTGACCGCTGCCGGACTCCTTCCAACCGGCCTCGTCCAGCAGCTTCTTGGCCGCGGCGAGGTCGAACGTGGCCCAGTCGCCGGAGTTGTCCTGGTAGCCGGCCTGGTTGGGCATGATGATGTGGTTGCCGAGCGGCTTGAAGGTCACCGGCACCCCGTTGTTGGCGATCTTGATCAGCGCCGAGCGGTCGAGCGCCCTGCCGAGCGCCTGGCGGACCTTCTGGTCCGCCAGCGCACCGTTCCCGCCGAACGAGATGTGCACCTCGTCCCACGGGCTGGCGGCCCGGATCACGGTGTCCTTGGCGTCCTTGAGCTGGCCGTACGCGGCGGCGGTGCCTGCCGAGGCGAGGTCGATCTCGTTGTTGAGATAGGCCTGGATGCTCGCCGACTTGTCCATCACCCGGAAGGTGATCTTGTCCAGCTTGGGCTTGGTCCCCCACCAGGCCGGGTCCGGGACCAGGCTGAGGGTCTGCGCGGTCTTGTCCGCCGTCCCGATCCTGAACGCGCCCGCGGTGATCGGGATCCGCTCCACCCAGGCCTTGTTGAAGTCGTCCGGGGTGGAGATGCCCGCCGCCGGGATCAGCGGGCGGAACAGGTTCTGCCAGTCCGCGTACGGCTGGGCGAAGGTGACCTTCACCTCGGACGGGTCGGCGCCCTGCTCGACCGCGGAGATCAGCTCGTAGCCGGACGGATCGGCGATGTTGTACGCCGGGTCCTTGCCGTTGCTGGTCTGCCAGTCCGCCTTGAAGTCCAGGTAGCTGAGCGGCTTGCCGTCCGACCACTTGGCCTTGGGGTTCAGCTTGTACGTGACCACCTGCGGCGAGGTGGAGGTGACCTTGGCGTCCACCAGGTAGTTCGGGTTCGGCTGGAAGGTGCCGGAGGCGTCGGTGCCGAACAGCGTCGGCTCCAGCGCCCGGATGAGGTCCACCGTGTCGGTGTAGGAGCCGCCGTCGACCTGGAGCGGGTTCCACTGGGTGATCCACTGGTCCAGCTGGAAGCGCACCTCGCCGCCGTCCTTGACCTGGTCCAGCGGCTTGGCGTTGATGTCCTGGGAGTCCTGTCTCGGGGGTTCGCCCTTGGCCACGTCACCGGCCGAGCCACCGCCGGAGGTGCACGCGGTGAGCGCCAGTGCGACGGCGACGGCGAGGGCGGCCGACCGGCCGAGGCGACGGGCCGTACGGGAAGCGTCCATGAGGGTCCCCCTGGGATCGGTGGCAGGAGTTGGGTCGCGGGAGGCATGACCGGGCTTGAGCGTGGGCACTCAATCCGGCACCGAGCCAGAGGAACGTAACAGCGGATCAGATCCGCCACCAGGGGGAGGAACGCACACCTGATCCAGCCGTCACGCGGCGCAATCCCGGCGCAACACCGCGGCCGCACCACGGTGCTTCACTCTGACCTGCGCGTTCCCGACAGCCCTCCCCACCCTGCCGACCGACGCCCCGACCGGGCCCCGACCGAAGGCCACCAGCCGATGCCCACCAGACGCGTCGCCGCCCCCGCCCCGGGCGGCCGCTGATGCTCCGCTACCTGGCGAAGCGGTTGAGCTACTACGCGGCGCTGCTGATCGCCGCCGTGTTCCTGGCGTACGCGATCTCCGCGAGCGCCCTGCAGCCGCGCACGTACTTCGACGCCAAGGTGCCGCGCCCGTCCGCCGAATCGGTCGAGCGCCAACTCACCGCGCTCAACCTGAACGACCGCACCCCGGTCGTCGAGCGCTTCGGCCACTGGGCCGGCGGCCTGCTCCACGGCGACCTCGGCCGGACCATCCACGACACCCCGGTCACCGACGACTTCGGCCGCCGGGTCTGGGTCTCGCTGCGGCTGCTGCTGATCGGCAGCCTGCTCGGCACCGTCCTGGGCGTCGCCGCCGGGGCGTGGAGCGCGGTGCGCCAGTACCGGATCTCCGACCGGCTGCTCACCGTGGTGTCCTTCGTGCTGCTCTCCACCCCGGTCTTCCTGGTCGCGCTGTTCCTCAAGAACGGCGCGATCGCCGCCAAGGACGCGGCCGGCCACGAGGTCGTCCCGTTCACCGGCTACGAGACCCCCGGACTGACCGGCGGCCTCGGCACCCACCTCGGCGACTGGGCCCTGCACCTGCTGCTGCCCACCGTCTCACTCGCCCTCGGCGGCCTCGCCACCTACAGCCGCTACCAGCGCGGCACCATGCTCGACGTGCTGGGCTCCGACTACCTGCGCACCGCCGAGGCCAAGGGCCTCACCCGCCGCCGGGCCCTGCTCAAGCACGGGCTGCGCACCGCCGTGATCCCGATGTCGACCATGTTCGCGTACAGCTTCCTGGCCATCTTCACCGGCGCGATCTTCACCGAGACGATCTTCGGCTGGCACGGCATGGGCGAGTGGCTGATCCAGTCGATCAACGAACAGGACGTCAACTCGGTGGTGGCGATCAACCTGTTCACCGCCGTCGTCGTGCTCGCCTCAGGCTTCCTGGCCGACACCCTGCACGCCGCCCTCGACCCGCGCGTGCGGGTCTGACCGGAGGTGAGCTGAGATGACCGTCGTCGCCGAGTCGGCCGACCCCGACTCCCCCGCCGGCGTCCCGGCCGGCACCCCCGGACGACCGCCGCGGGCCACCGGCCGCGGCCGGCTCGTACTGGCCCGGCTGCGCGCCGCCCGGGGCGCCGTCGCCGGGGCCGTGCTGATCCTGCTGCTGTTCGCACTCGCCTTCGGCGGCCCGTACCTGACGCCCTGGGACTACGCCGCCCCCGACTTCACCGCGCTGCACCAACCCCCGTCCGCCGAGCACTGGTTCGGCACCAACGGGGTCGGCCAGGACGTGTTCGCCCAGACCGTCCGGGGGCTGCAGAAGTCACTGATCATCGGCCTGCTGGTGGCCCTGTTCTCCACCGTGTTGGCCTCCCTGGTCGGCGCCTGCGCCGGCTACTTCGGCGGCTGGACCGACCGGGCGCTGATGTTCCTGGTCGACCTGATGCTGGTCTTCCCCAGCTTCCTGATCATCACCGTGGTCTCGCCCCGGCTGCGCAGCAGCGGCTGGATCGCCTTCGTGCTGCTGCTCGCCCTGTTCAACTGGATGATCACCGCCCGGGTGGTCCGCTCGATGACCGTCTCCCTGCGCGAGCGCGAATTCGTGCGCGCCGCAAGGTTCATGGGCGTCCGGCCGCTGCGGATCATCAGCCGGCACATCCTGCCGAACGTCGCCTCCTTCCTCATCGTCGACGCCACCATCGCGGTCGGCGGCGCGGTGATGAGCGAGACCGCGCTCTCCTACTTCGGCTTCGGCGTCCGGCCGCCGGACGTCTCGCTCGGCACCCTGCTCGCCACCGGGACGAGCGAAGCCCCGGTGTTCCCCTGGATGTTCTACTTCGCGGCCGGGCTGCTGGTGCTGTTCGTACTCGCCGTCAACCTGGTCGGGGACGGGCTGCGCGACGCCCTGGACCCCACCGCCCAGGGCGCGCCCCGGCGTTCCCGCCGCCCCCGGAGGAAGCAGAAGTGACCACCGCCGTCGAAACCCCGTTGCTCGCCGTCCGGGACCTGTCGGTGGACTTCGCCGGCCCGCACGGCCCGGTGCCCGCCGTACGCGGGGTGGACCTCACCCTGCGGCGCGGCGAGACCCTCGGCATCGTCGGCGAGTCCGGCTCCGGGAAGTCCGTCACCGCGCTGTCCGTGCTCGGGCTGCTGCCGGGCACCGCCCGGATCTCCGGCTCGGTGCGGCTCGACGGCCGGGAGCTGGTCGGCCTGCCCGGCAGGGAGCTCGCCGCGATCCGCGGCCGCAAGGTCGCCATGGTGTTCCAGGACCCGCTGTCCGCCTTCACCCCGGTCTACCGGATCGGCGACCAGATCGCCGAGGCCGTCCGGGTGCACCAGCCGGTCGACCGGGCCACCGCCCGCCGCCGGGCCGCCGAACTCCTCGACCTGGTCGGCATCCCGGCGCCCGACCGGGCCCTGGACAGCTTTCCGCACGAGTTCTCCGGCGGCATGCGCCAGCGCGCGATGATCGCCATGGCCATCGCCAACGAGCCCGACATCCTGCTCGCCGACGAACCCACCACCGCCCTGGACGTCACCATTCAGGCCCAGGTGCTCGACGTGCTGCGCACCGCCCGGCGGGAGACCGGCGCGGCCCTCGTCCTGGTCAGCCACGACCTCGGGGTGATCGCCGGCGCCGCCGACCGGGTCGCCGTGATGTACGCGGGCCGGGTGGTCGAGACCACCGGGGTGGACGAGCTGTTCGCGGCCCCGCGCCACCCGTACACCCTCGGACTGATCGGCGCGCTGCCCCGACTGGACGGTGGCGGCGGCCCGCTGGTGCCGATCCCCGGCGCCCCGGCGCCGATGGCCGAACTGCCGCCCGGCTGCCCCTTCGCCTCCCGCTGCCCGCTGGCCGAGGCGCGCTGCTCGGCGACGGAGCCCCCGTTGAGCGGGGACGACGGGCACCTGGCCGCCTGTGTGCGCTCGGCCGAGCTGGCCGAGCGGCGGCCCGCGCCGAGCGAGGTGTACCCGGTGCCGGAACTGCCGTCCGGGCCGGCGACCGGGGACCGCTCCGAGCGGGCGCCGGTACTGGCGGTCAGCGGGCTCGGAAAAACGTTTCCGCTGCTCAAGGGCGCGGTTTTCAAGCGCAAGGTCGGCGAGGTCTACGCGGTGGACGGCGTCGACCTCGACCTGCGGGAGGGCGAGACCCTCGGCCTGGTCGGGGAATCCGGCTCCGGCAAGTCCACCACCCTGTTCGAACTGCTGAGACTGGGCGCCCCGGAGACCGGCCGGATCGAACTCCTCGGCCACGACACCGCCCGGCTCACCCGGGCCGAGGCCCAGCGGCTCCGGGCCGAGCTGCAGATCGTCTTCCAGGACCCGATGGCCAGCCTCGACCCCCGGATGCCGATCGGCGACATCGTCGCCGAGCCGCTGCGCGCCCAGCACGCCCCGCGCGAGGAGATCGCCCGCCGGGTGCCCGAACTGCTGCACCAGGTCGGCCTCGACCCGGACCACGCGGTCCGCTACCCGCACCAGTTCTCCGGCGGGCAGCGCCAGCGCGTCTCCATCGCCCGGGCCCTGGCCGTCCGACCGAAGCTGCTGGTGCTGGACGAACCGGTCTCCGCCCTGGACGTCTCGATCCAGGCCGGGGTGCTCAACCTGCTGCAGTCGCTCAAAGCCGAGCTCGGGCTGTCCTACCTGTTCGTGTCGCACGACCTCTCGGTGATCCGGCACCTCGCCGACCGGGTCAGCGTGATGTACCTCGGACGGACGGTCGAGCAGGGCGAGGTGTCCGCCGTCTTCGACCGTCCCCGCCACCCGTACACCCGGGCCCTGCTCTCCGCCGTCCCGCTGCCGGACCCCGCCGCCGAACGCGCCCGCGACCGCATCCTGCTCGCCGGGGACCCGCCCTCCCCCACCGAGCGCCGCACCGGCTGCCCGTTCCGCACCCGCTGCCCGCTCTACGCCGGGCTCGCGGACCCGACGGCGCGGGCGCGGTGCGAGCAGGAGCGGCCGACGCTAGACGGCGACCGGACGGCGGCCGACCACCAGGCCGCCTGCCACCACCCGGCCTGACGGGGAGGGAACGACCGGCGGGGAGGGAACGACCGGCGGGGAGGGAACGACCGGCGGGGAGGACGACGCACGTTACGCCGGGTGATCGGCCGAATACGATTCGGCGGATCGGTCCGGTGCCGTGTACTGTCTTCCACGTCAGCAAGCGCCGCTAGCTCAGTTGGTTAGAGCAGCTGACTCTTAATCAGCGGGTCCGGGGTTCGAGTCCCTGGCGGCGCACATGGCAAGGTCTCAGGCCGTCCACTCCGGTGGGCGGCCTGAGGCGTTTCTCCGAGCGACTGCCGTCCCCCGGGGCGGCGGGCGACGTCTCAGTGGGTGTCGAGGACGGCGGAGGCCACCGCGTCCGGGCGGTCGAACATCACCAGGTGCCCGGCCGGTGCCGTGATCCGGAAGTCGGCCCCGAGCAGCGCCGCGAGCTCCCGCTGCCCGGCCAGCCAGGACTCGGTGCGGCCGTTCCGGCAGCCGTCGTCGGCGGCCAGCACGGTGACCGGCAGCTCCTCGGACAGCGGCCGGGTACGCCGCAGCCCGTCCAGCTCGGCGGCCACGTCGAGGTAGCGCCCGTTCTCCCGGAGCAGCGCGCGCAGCGCCCGGCCGGTGCGGTAGCAGTGCCGGACCAGCGGCGCCGGGGCGAGGTCCTCGCGGCGGACGGTGGACAGCCGGGCGGTCACCCGGCGCGCGGTCGGGCCGAACAGGTACGGCACCGCGAGGGCGGTCGCGGCGCCGGCCGCCGCCCGGGCCGCGAGGTCCCGTACGACCGGCGCCGGGTACGGGCGGGCCCCCGGTTCCACGCTGCCGTCGACCAGGACCAGTCCGGCGGCCCGCTCCGGGTGCAGCCGGGCGAAGGCCTCCACGTGGAAGCCGGCCAGCGAGTGGCCGACCACGGTGCAGGGCCCGTCCAGCCCGAGGCCGTCCAGCACCGCGCGGATCCGCCCGGCCTCGCCGGCCAGCGTCGGGGCGGGCCGCCGCCCGGTGGCCGGTTCGGCGGCACTGAGCCCGTAGCCGGGCCGGTCGAAGCGGACGACGGTGCGGTACGGGGTGAGGAAGGGGACGACGAGGTCCCAGTCGAACCAGCTGCTGCCGAGGCCGCCGGTGAGCAGGCAGACCGGACCGCTGCCCTCGGTGCGGACGTGCAGCGGGACACCGTCGATGCGCAGGAAGCGCGCCCGGATCGCGGGGGTGTCAGGGGTCGCCGGGGTCTCGGGGGTGGTCATGCCCGCCTCCGGTCGAGGGCCGGGCCGCCCGAGTCGCCCGTGCGGGCCGGGCCGCTGGGGCGGGCTGTGCGGTCCGGGCGGGCAGAGCGGGCGACGGCCACGGCGAGGACTCCCAGCCAGAGCGCGACGAGCAGCACCTGGAGCCGCTGCCCGGCGCCGAGCGCCCAGGTGCCCCGCCCGGCCTGGAAGGCGGCGATCGCCCCGAGGCTCCAGCCGGTGGCCAGCAGTTCCGCGCCGAGCAGCCAGGGCCCGAGCCTGCGTACGGCCGGCCAGCGGTGGTGCCGACGAGCGGCGACGGTGAGCGCGACCAGTCCGGTGAGCGCACCGAGCATGGCGAGGCTGCTGGTGACGGCGTGCGCGGTATGGGTGGCCGGGACCAGCCCGGCGGTCTCCCGGGCGGCGCACATCTCGTCACTGGTGGGAGCGCAGCTGAGCGGCAGCCGGGAGTCGGCGGCGGTCGCGGCGCCGAACAGCGCCAGGGCGGACCAGCCGGCCAGCACCCAGCGATCGCCGCGGCCGGGGACGCCGGGATCGCGGCCAGGGACGCCGGGATGGGGGTCGGAGACGCCGGGGTGCCGGGCCTGCCCGGTGACGAGGGCGATGACGGCGGCGGCGAGCACGCAGAGTCCGGCGGCCAGGTCGGTGGCGCGGAAGAGGCCGCCCAGCGGCTGGTCCTCGGCGGCGAGTTCGCTGATGTACGCCTGCACCGGGTCGAGTCCGGTGCTCAGCACCACCTCCAGCACCCACGCGGTGTAGGCCACGGTGCTGAGCAGCAGCAGGGCGGCGACCGCCGTCCGTGCGCGGTCGGACCGCTTCCGGGGGTGGGGGCGTCGGGAGTGGGGGGCGAGGTGTCCGGGCTGGGAGCTGGGCACGCTTCCACCCTAACCGGGCAAGAACTCCACCCCAACCGGGAGGAAACGGGCGCCCGGGGCATCAGCGGGGCGGGCATGGTTCGAGGCACTCCCCGGAACCGTGTATTGTTTTCCGGGTCAGCAAGCGCCGCTAGCTCAGTTGGTTAGAGCAGCTGACTCTTAATCAGCGGGTCCGGGGTTCGAGTCCCTGGCGGCGCACAGACAGTTGGGGAGCCTCTCGCAGCAGCGAGGGGCTCCCCGATTTTTTGGCCCTTGATGTCCGTTTTATGTGTGATGTCGGTCTCGATTGCCGTTCCGGTGGAGCCATTGGGCCCACCCGGCTCGTCCAGGGCAGTAAACCGGAATCGGGACAAAGGTCCCTAACCACCGATGTCCCCGTCTGTGCAGGCTGGCCCGGTCCGCCCGCAGGAAAGGCCGCGCCTTGTTCCGAAACGCCCAGAGCGGCCGGCAGCCGATCGGCCTCCGGCCGGTCAAACGGCTCAAGCGCTCCACCACCCCACCAGGCGGCAAGAAGCCGCGCCGCCCCAAGCGCACCGGCTGGCGCCGGCTGATACCCACCTGGCGGATGACGCTGCTCGGCCTCGCCTCGGCGCTGCTGCTGGGCGTCGGCCTGTTCGCGCTGGGGGTCGCGCTGGTGAAGGTCCCGGACGCGCACGCCGCCGCGACCGCCCAGAGCAACACCTGGCTCTACTCCGACGGCTCGGTGATCACCCGCACCGGCCAGACCAACCGGCAGAACGTCGGCCTGGACAAGGTCTCCCCCGCCGCCCAGCACGCGGCACTGGCCGCCGAGGACCGCAACTTCTACAACGAGGGCGCCGTCAACGTGCAGGGCCTGGTCCGGGCCGCCCTCAACACCGCCAAGGGCGAGGGCACCCAGGGCGGCTCCACCATCACCCAGCAGTACGTGAAGAACACCTACCTGGACCAGAAGCAGTCGATCACCCGCAAGGTGAAGGAACTCTTCATCTCCATCAAGGTGGACGCCACCGAGAGCAAGGACGACGTCCTCTCCGGCTACCTGAACACCTCCTACTACGGGCGCGGCGCCTACGGCATCCAGGCCGCCGCCCAGGCGTACTTCGGCGTCGACGCCTCCGCGCTCAATCCGGCCCAGGGCGCCTACCTGGCCACCCTGCTGAACGCCCCGAGCGCCTACGACGTGGCCACCGCGACCCCGGCGGGCAAGCAGAACGCCGTCAACCGCTGGAACTACGTCATGGACGGCATGGTCAAGGAGGGCTGGCTCTCCGCCGACGAGCGGGCCAAGACCACCTTCCCGGACGTCAAGGACCCGCAGCCCAACCCGGGCCTGTCCGGCCAGTCCGGCTACCTGGTGGACGCAGCCACCCAGTACCTCACCTCGAACAACGTCATCAGCGAGACCGAGCTGGCCAAGGGCGGCTACACGATCAAGCTGAGCATCGACCCGAGCCGCCAGCAGGCCCTCCAGGACTCCGTCCAGGCGCAGCTGCACGACACCCTGAACCCGGACAAGCGGAAGAAGGACGCGGCCGCCCAGGCCGGTGCCGTCTCGGTGGACCCGAAGACCGGCGCGGTCGTCGCCCTCTACGGCGGCGTCGACTACGTGAAGCACTACGTCGACAACGCCACCCGGCGCGACTACCAGGCCGGCTCGACCTTCAAGGCGATCGCGCTGGCCGCCGCCTTCGAGAACAACGCCAAGACCCAGGACGGCCGGACCATCACCCCGCGCACCGTCTACGACGGCACCAGCGGCCGCAAGGTCCGCGGCGGCAAGGGCACCCCGTACGCGCCGCCGAACGAGGGGGACAGGAGCTACGGCCAGATCACCCTTCAGCAGGCCATCGACTGGTCGGTCAACTCGGCCTTCGCCCAGCTCGCGCAGGACACCGGTCTGCAGAAGGTCAAGGACACCGGCGTCGCACTGGGCCTGCCCGGCAGCACCCCGGGGCTGGACCCGGTGCCCTCCATCCCGCTGGGCGCGGCCACCCCGAGCGTGCTCGACATGGCCGGCGTCTACGCCACGCTGGACAACGGCGGCAAGCAGATCACCCCGTGGCTGGTGCAGTCGGTGGACCAGGCGGGCGAGGCCGTGCAGCTGCCCGCGCACAAGACCACCCAGGCGATCAGCACGGACACCGCCAACCGGGTCACCTCGATGCTCCAGGGCGTGGTGAGCGACCCGGGCGGCACCGGCTTCCGAGCCCAGGCGCTGGGTCGCCCGGTGGCGGGCAAGACCGGCACCACCGACGACCAGAAGTCCGTCTGGTTCGTCGGCTACACCCCCGAGCTGGTCACCTCGGTGGCCCTGTTCGGCCAGGACCCGGGCACCGGCGCCCAGGTCAGCCTGAGCGGCGTCGGCGGGATCAACGGCGCGGCGGGCGGCCAGTTCCCGGCGCAGATCTGGACCAGCTACATGAAGGCCGCGCTCAAGGGCCAGCCGGTCAGCGACTTCCCGACCCCGGCGGACGGCGGCGACTCCGGCGCCACCGACCTGCCGACCGCCCCGAGCACGCCGAGCGGCACCCCGTCGACCGGCAGCGCCACGCCGAGCGCCGGCACCGGTACCGGCACCGGCACCGGGCAGGGCGACACCTCCGGCGCGGGCTCGTCCGGCGGCTCGGGTTCGGGTTCCGGCTCCGGTTCCGGTTCCGGCGGCACCGGGCCGACCACGGACCCGACCGGGCAGCCCACCACCCAGCCCACCTCGCGGCCCACCGGCCGGCCGACCACCCGGCCGACGCCGACCACCCAGCCCACCACGGGCCCGACCGGCCAGCCGACCACCCAGCCCACCGGCGGGACGGACGCGATCTCGGGGGCGGGAGCCAGGACCGGGAACTGACCGGCTCCGGGCCGCACCGCCCTCACACCGACGCCCGTCGGCCACCGACCTCGCTCGGTGGCCGACGGGCGTCGGTGTCTCGACGCGCTGGCGGGTTGAGGTGAGGGCGCCTTTACGGACAGTTGGAACCAGGACCGAATGACGAAATGGCGCCTTACCGAAGCGTCGATATGACTGTCAGAATGCGCCAGTGCACAGATCAACGGCCTCGCCCACCCTCCCACCAGGCCGAACCCTCGGCCTCGGCCTCGCGCTGGTGTCCGCCTTCGCGTTCGGCGGCTCCGGCACCGCGGCCAAGCCGCTGATCGAGGCCGGGCTCTCCCCCATGCACGTGGTGTGGCTCCGGGTCGCCGGCGCGGCCGTGGCCCTACTCCCGATCGCTTACCGGCACCGGGACGCCGTCCTGCGCCGCCCCGGCCTGATGCTCGGCTTCGGCCTGCTCGCCGTGGCCGGCGTCCAGGCCTGCTACTTCGCCGCGATCTCCCGCATCCCGGTCGGCGTCGCCCTGCTCATCGAGTACCTCGGGCCGCCGCTGCTGATCGGCTACGTCAAGTTCGTGCAGCGCAAGCCGATCACCCGGGGCGCTGCCATCGGCGCCGGCGTCGCGGTGGCCGGGCTGGCCTGCGTGGTGGAGGTCTGGAACGGCTTGAGCTTCGACGCGCTGGGCGTGCTGTTCGGCCTCGGCTCGGCCTTCTGCCAGGTCGGCTACTTCCTGCTCGCCGACGCCGGCCGCCGGGGCGAGCGCCCGGTCGACCCGCTGGCCGTCAGCGCGTTCGGGCTGCTGATCGGCGCCGTGCTGCTCACCGTCCTCACCCGGCCCTGGCAGGCCGACTGGAGCCTGCTCGGCGGGTCCGTGGTGATGAACGGGCACAGCCTGCCCGCGCTGATCCCGGCCGCCTGGATGGTGCTGATCGCGACCGTGCTCGCCTACCTCACCGGCGTCATCTCCGTCGGCTACCTCTCGCCTCCGGTCGCCGGGGTGGTGGCCAACCTGGAGGCGGTCGTCGCCACCGTGCTGGCCTGGGTCCTGCTCGGCGAACACCTGGGGCTGCCCCAGGTCACGGGCGGTCTGCTGGTGCTGGCGGGCGCGGTCGCCGCGCAGACCAGCAAGCCGCCGGCGGTGGAGGCGGTTGCGGAGGACGGCGGTGGCGGAGCGGTCACCGTAGCCGGTTCCGCTCCCGTCACCGGTTCCGCTCCCGTCACCGCCGCGGGGGCGACGGGCCTGGGGGCAACGGCCTCCGGGGCGATGACCTCGGGTGCGACGGCCTCCGGAGCCGCGGGCGCGGACCTCTAGTCCGGCGGCCGGGTCAGCGGCCGGTCCAGCCGAACCAGTCGAAGTGACCGATCGGCCACACCACGGCCGACACCGGGCCGACCACGTTGCCCACCGGCACTGCGCCGCCGCCCGGGCCCTGCCGGTGCCAGCGGGAGTCCGCCGAGTCGCTCCGGTGGTCGCCCTCGACCCAGATGTAGCCCGAGGGCACCGTCACCGGGCCGAAGTCCATGCCCGCGCAGGAGTCGTCACCGGGGTGCAGGTACGGCTCGTCGACCTTCTTGCCGTTGACGGTCAGTGTGGTGCCGGCGCACTGCACGGTCTGCCCGCCGGTCGCGATGACCCGCTTGACCAGGTAGTTGTCGTCCTTCGGCGGCACCAGCCCGACGAAGCTCAGCACCGAGCTCACCGCGTTGGTGAACGGGTTCGAGTCGACCGGCTGCGGCGGCAGCCAGTTCCCCGGGTCCTTGAACACCACCGGCTGCCCCGGATCCGGCTCCCAGCCGGTCAGCGGCGCGAGCTTGTTCACGCCGACCCGGTCGCCGACCCGCAGGGTGTTCTCCATCGAGCCGGACGGGATGGTGAAGACCTGGAACAGGCAGGTCTTGATCAGCAGCGCGACCACCAGCCCGACGACCACCATCACCGGCAGCTCGATCCACCACGGCCGGGGCCGACGCCCCGCCCGGCGGGCCTTGCGACCACGCGGACCGCCGGCCCGACGGCGGGCCTCGGCACGGCCACCGGGCGCGTCCTGGTCGTTCCCGGCGACCGGTACGGCCGGCAGGGCTGACCCGGCGGGTTCGCTGGGAGCTCCGCTGGGCGTTTCGGGCAGGTTCACCGCCATCGTCGCTGCTCCACCTCTCCGGCTGGGGAAACCTGCACGCTACGCCAACCGGGGAGCCGCACGAAATCCGGGACTTAGCCCCTCCCGACATCACCGGACTGCGGGCCGCCGCCGGAGGGCGGCCCCGGTCGCCGTCGGTTCACGCCGGCCGGGAGGCTGCCGCTGCGGGCGGACCGGGGTCCTCGCCGGCCCCGGTCCGCCCGCAGCGGTGGCGCGTTCAGGCGCGGGCGATGGCCTCGTGGTGGCGGATGACCTCGGCGATGATGAAGGTCAGGAACTTCTCCGCGAAGACCGGGTCGAGCTTGGCCCCGGCGGCCAGCTCCCGCAGCCGCTTGATCTGGTCGCGCTCCCTGGCCGGGTCGGCCGGCGGCAGCTTGTGCTCGGCCTTGAGCCGACCGACCCGCTGGGTCGCCTTGAAGCGCTCGGCCAGCATGTGGACCACCGCGGCGTCGATGTTGTCGATGCTCTCGCGCAGGCTGGTCAGCTCCGCCCGTACCGCGTCGTCGATCCCCTCGGGCACGCCGGCGTCGGGGGTCGTGGGCTGGTCCGTCATCGGGGTGGCTCCCGGTGTCTGGGGTGGGCGCCCGACCGTACGGCGGCCGGGCTCGGGCCCCGGCAAATCTAACAGGGCCCCCGCGCCGGACTGCCACCGTTCGGGGGAACCGTCCGGCATCCGGACAGCCGACGGACCGTCCGCCGCCCCGCTCCGCGACGGGGCTGCCCGTAGGGTGGTGCGTGCATGACCGGAAGTGACGACTCAGCAGTCCCTCAGCACTGGAGGAACCGATCGTGGCAACCACCCGCACCGCCCGCACCGCCTGGGAGGGCGACCTCCTGCACGGCAAGGGGCAGGTGACCTTCGCCTCCTCCGGGATCGGCGAGTACCCCGTCTCCTGGCCGGCCCGCGCCGAGGAGCCCAACGGCAAGACCAGCCCCGAGGAACTCATCGCGGCCGCCCACTCCGCCTGCTTCTCGATGGCCCTCTCGCACGGCCTCACCGGCGCCGGGACCCCGCCCACCAGCCTGGACACCCAGGCCGACGTCACCTTCCAGCCCGGCACCGGTATCACCGGCATCCACCTGACCGTCACCGGCGAGGTGCCCGGGCTGGACGAGGCCGGCTTCGTCCGCGCCGCCGAGGACGCCAAGGCCAACTGCCCGGTCAGCCGGGCCCTGACCGGCACCACCATCACCCTCACGGCCAAGCTGGCCTGACCACCGCCCCGGCCCGGCCGGGGCGCACCCCGGTCCCGCCCCCGGCGCGCAAGCGGCGCCCGGGGGCGCGACTTCGGCGCACGCGCCCCCGACGCACCTCAGGTGAGGTGTACCGGGGGCGTCCGAACGTTCCGCCATGCATGATCACAAACAGGGCGAATCACCCTGCCGGCGGTCACCGCGCGTTGCCGTCGCGGCCTATGATCGGCCGAAGCGCCCTGTTCTCCACCCGGGTCCCCGCGCGACAACGCCCCACGGCGGGCGCCCCGCAGCGGACCGGCCCCGAGGCCCCGACAGAGTGCGGAGCCGGCCACCGGAATCCCGATCGGCCAGGCGGACCATCGTCAAGTGTCAGCAGCGGACGGGAGCATGCCGTGCCGGGCCAGAACGAGGGGGCCGACGCACACCACCCAGGCGTGCGACACGAGGAATCGTCACACCACCGCCACCTCGCAGCGCCGGCCGCCTCCCCCGCCGCGGCTACGGCCACCGCCATGGCTACGGCTACGGCCTGCGGCACCCTGGAGGACCCGGGGGTGCTGCTCTGCCCGACCTGCTCGGCCCCGCTGGCGGACGGCCCGCACTCCGGTGCCGTCGACGCCCCCGACGGGCCGGGCGGCGGCCCCGACCGGCTGCTGGCGGCGCTCCGGGCCAGTGAGTCCCGGTTCCGCGCCGCCTTCTGCGATGCCGTCATCGGCATGGCGCTGATCGACCCCGAGGACCGGATCATCGAGGTCAACCCCGCCTTCGCCGCCCTGATCGGCCGCGACGTCGGCGACCTGGCCCGCACCCACCTGCACGAGATCATCGACCCGGAGGGCCTGCCGCACCGGCTCTTCGCCGGGCTCGTCCACGGCGGGCGGGAACGGTTCCGGGTGGAGAAGCAGCTGCGGCACCGCGAGGGCCACACGGTCTGGAGCAAGGTGACCGTCTCGCTGATCCGGGACCCTGCCGGGCAGCCGCTCTACACCCTCGCGCTGGTCGAGGACCTCACCGAGCAGCGCCGGCTCGGCGACCGCCTGGAGTACCAGGCCCTGCACGACCCGCTGACCAGGCTGCCCAACCGGACCTTCTTCTTCGAACGGCTCGACGCCGCCTGCCTGCCGGGTACCGGGGACCAGCGCACGGCTCCCGAGTCGGTGGCGGCGGTGGCTGCGCCGGTCGCGGCGAACGGACGGCGGGTGGGCGTCTGCTACCTGGACCTGGACGGCTTCGCCGCGATCAACGAGACCCTCGGCCACCACGTCGGCGACCAGCTGCTGATCGCCGTCGCCGCCCGGCTGCGGAGCGGTTGCTCCGGACCGGACGCCCACCTGGTGGCCCGGATGGGCGGCGACGAGTTCGCCGTCCTGGTCAGCGACAGCACCGACAGCGCGCAGCTGACCGCGCTGGCCGACCGGATCCTGGAGGTGCTGGAACGTCCCTTCGACATCGCCGGACACCGGCTGGTGATCACCGCCAGCGTCGGCGTCGTCGAACGGTCGGTGCACGAGACCACCCCGACCGACCTGGTCAAGGACGCCGACGCCACGCTCTACTGGTCCAAGGCCGACGGCCGTGCCCGCTGGACCCTCTACGACCCGGACCGCGGCGCCCACCAGCTCACCCGCCAGCGCCTCGCCACCGCGCTGCGGCCGGCCCTGGAGCGCGGCGAGTTCACCATCGAGTACCAACCGCTGGTCGGCCTGGCCGACGGCACGGTGCACGGCGCCGAGGCGCTGGTCCGCTGGCGCCACCCGCGGTACGGGACGCTCTCCCCCGACCGCTTCATCCCGCTCGCCGAGGAGTCCGGCGCCATCGTCCCGCTCGGCAAGTGGGTACTGGAGGAGTCCTGCCGACAGGCCCGGCAGTGGCTCACCGAGTTCCCGGACACCGAGACCTTTGTCAGCGTCAACCTGGCGGCCCGCCAGATCTGGGACTCCGACGTGGTCGCCGACGTCGCCCGGGCCCTCGAACGCACCGGCCTGCCCGCCCGGCTGCTCCAGCTGGAGATCACCGAGAGCGCCCTGCTCGGCCCCGGCGGCCGACCGCTGCAGGCCCTGCAGGCGCTCGCCGACATGGGCGTGCGGATCGCGATCGACGACTTCGGCACCGGCTACTCCAACCTGGCCTACCTCTCCCGGCTGCCGGTGCACGTCCTGAAGCTCGACGGGACGTTCATCGAGGGCTTCCGCGACCCGGCGCCGGTCGCCGCCGCGGACACGGCGGCGACGGACCGGCCTGGCGGGTCCGGCGGGTCGGACCGGTCGGGCGGGTCAGACCGGTCGGGCGGGTCGGGCGGGTCGGGCGGACCTGACCGGCCGGCCCTTCCGGCACTCCGCTCCCGGCGCAGCGACGCGGACGAGCAGATCGTCGGCGCGATGGTGCAGCTGGCCCACACCCTCGGCCTGACCGTCACCGCCGAGGGCATCGAGAGCGCCGCCCAGGCCGAGCGGCTCCGGCTCACCGGCTGCGACACCGCCCAGGGCTGGTACTTCGCCCGGCCCGGCGAGGCCGAACTGGTCGCGGCCATACTCCGGGAGGGCCGCCCCGCCCCGACCGGCCGTTGAGGCAGGCGGGGCGGGAGCGGGAAGTGCGAGCCGGAAGTGGAAGCGGGAGCATCGGCGCTCGGCAGTCGTCGTCCGGCTGTGGCGGTCAGACGCTGGCGGTCAGGCCTTGGCGGTCAGACCGTCAGGCCGTGGCGGCAAGGCCGTACGCCTCGGCGATCAGGCCGTAGGAACGGAGCCGGGCCTCGTGGCCGTGAATGTGCGAGGTGACCATCAGCTCGTCCACCCCGGTCCGCTTGCGCAGGGCCTCCAGCCCGTCCGCGACCTGGCCCGGGGCGCCCAGCACCACGTTGTCGAGCCAGCTGTCGATGAAGTCCGCCTCGACCGGGCTGTACGGGTAGTCCTCCGCCTCCTCCGGGGTGGGGATCGGACCGGGGTTGCCGCGCCGCAGCCGGAGCATGCCGAGGGCCGCGGAACGGGCGAGCCGGCGGGCGGCGCTCTCGTCGTCGGCGGCGACGGCGCTCACGCCGATCAGCGCGTACGGCTCGTCGAGCACGGCGGAGGGGCGGAAGGATGCCCGGTACAGGTCCAGGGCCGGGACGGTGTTGGCGCTGCTGAAGTGGTGGGCGAAGGCGAACGGCAGGCCGAGCCGGCCGGCCAGCTGGGCGCTGAAGCCGGAGGACCCGAGCAGCCAGACCGGCGGGCGGCCCTCGCCCTTGGGCACGGCGGTCAGCCGCTCGTACGGGTGGCCGGAGGGGAAGTCGCCGTCCAGGAAGTGGGTCAGTTCGGAAAGTTGCAACGGGAAGTCGTCCGCGCCCTCGCTGACGCCACGGCGCAGCGCGCGGGCGGTGGCGGGGTCGGTGCCGGGGGCGCGGCCGAGCCCGAGGTCGATCCGGCCCGGGTGCAGGGCCTCCAGCAGACCGAACTGCTCGGCGATGGCCAGCGGTGCGTGGTTGGGGAGCATGACGCCGCCGGAGCCGAGCCGGAGCGTCGTGGTGTGGGCCCCGAGGTGGGCGAGCAGGACGGCCGGGGTCGAGCTGGCCACTCCGGGCATGCCGTGGTGCTCGGCGACCCAGAAGCGGTGGTACCCCCACTGCTCGGCCCGGCGGGCCAGCTCGGTGGTGGCGGCCAGGGCCTCGCTGGGCGTGTAGCCGACGCCGACGGTGGCCAGGTCGAGGATCGAGAGCGGAGCGGGGGCCGTGCCGCGGGCGGTGCCCCGGATCGCCTCGCTGGCCCCCGGCCCGGTTCCGTGCTCCTGCTGGTCCTCGGTGGTCATGCCGTCCGCCCTCCTGGCTGTGGTGGTCCGGCTCTCCTGCGAGCCGGGCCGTCGTGGGCGGCCGCGCGGTCCTCGGAGGCCCGGCGGTCGCTGCTGCCGAGGGACGTCAACCACCGCCACGGGCCCACTGTTCCCGTGCCGGGCGCTCGATGCAGGAGCGATCCCGGTGAGTTCCGGGTGCGTTCCGAGCGCGGTTCGACTGCCGACCGGATGAGATTCGCGTGAGTTTCCGCTGCATCGCGGCCGGTTAAGCACCGGTCGGCCGACCGACCGTTCGGATGACTCAGAGCCAGCGAGCGGACACGGATGGCGACTTCACGCCAGGGTCGGAAGTCGCCAGCCGCAGCGCTCGCGATCGGCCGCGAGCATCGGGCAGGCTGGCGATCAGGAGCTGGATCACCGAGCGGATCCGCGTTCCGTCAGCAAGGTCGCCGGGCTGGACCAGCACCGGACGATCCCTGCGAGCCCTCGGCGCGGCACCCCGCCCCGGGGGCTCGTTCCGTTTCCGGTACTCCTTCCCCGCCCTCACCCGCCGGCCCGTCGCGGCCGAACCCAGTGCCCCGTCCGCCCGCGGGTGGGCCGTGCGGCGCGACCGAACCCTGAAGCCGAGGCCCCTGGTGTGACCTCCGCCGCCCCGGGGTGCTTCATGAGATGAAAAGTCGAGGCGCTAGCGTTGGCCTCAGAGCCACCTGCTCCACCAGGGCGGCGTGGAGGGAGTAAGGCCTTGAACTTCGTGGCGGCGATCGGATCCTCGTGGATCTGCGCCCTTGCGCTCTTCGCCGTACTCGGCGACGCGCTACTCCCCTTCATCCCGAGCGGAACGCTGGTCATCCTGGCCGTACTCAAGACGGCTCAGATCAACGGCGCTCCGATACTGCTCGGCCTGGGCGTGGCGGTGGCCTCCTTCCTCGGCGACCTCCTGTTGCTGCACCTCGCACGGCGCGGCGCCCCGGTGCTGCAGCGCAGGCTGGCCCAGCGTCCGAAACTGGCGGCCAGCGTCGCCAGGGTCCAGCAGTCACTGGTCGAGCGCCCGCACGGCGGGGCGGCCGCGATGGTCGTGGTCGCACGGTTCGTTCCGGCCGGGCGAACCGTCCTGGACCTGGCCATCGGCCATTCCCCCGCCCATCCGCACCGCTTCCTGCACTGGTCGGCGCTGGCAGCGCTGGTCTGGGCCGCCTACATCGTGACGCTGGGCTGGCTGAACAGCCACTGGTTCAACACGGCCTGGCTGAGTCTGGCCGTGTCCTGCGCGGCGGCGACCGCCGTCAGCACCGCGATCGCGCGAATAGTGCGTCGCAACCGGCGGCTGGCCGCGCTCTGACCGGCCCCGGACGGTCGGCGCGATCCGGCCACGGGGCTCCGTCAGGAGCACAATTTTCCCTTACAGGCGATGGCCCGTACCGAGCACTGACGAACTCTGACCAAGCGGGACAGAGCGGCGGTACCGTACTCCCCTGACGCCGTGCGGTGCGAAGCGTCACAGGACCGCAACAGACGACGAATCCCTGCAGCCGGGCCCGGCGTTCCCCGCGTGTTGACTGTCGTCGGAGCCGGGCGACCTTGGAAACCGCCGCGGCGGCATGACATGCTAACGGCGGAATATTCATCAATTGCCCGATTTGACCGGTACGGCCCCGGGCCGCCCTCACCACCGGTCATCGGCACCCAGGGGAGACCATGACCAGCATCTCGCGCAGGACGGTGCTCAGTGCAACCGCGGCGACCGCAGCCCTCGGCGCGGTCTCGGCCTGTTCCAGCGGCGGATCCGGTTCGGGGCAGAACTCCACCTCACCTTCCTCCGGCGGCAGTGGGAACTCCGGCCAGTCCGGCACCACCGACCCGACCCAGGCCGTAGTGCCCAAGGGCAGCCCGATCGGCGACGGCTCCAACGCAGACACCGGCCCGCAGCCGAACCAGCCCAAGCCCGAGAAGCTCAAGCCCGGCGAGCGCCCGCCGCAGTTCGTGGTGTTCTCCTGGGACGGCGCGGGCGGCACCGACGACGGCCAGTTCCCCCGCTTCCTCAAGCTGGCGGAGCAGTACAAGGCCACGATGACCTTCTTCCTCTCCGGCATCTACGCCCTGCCCAAGGGCAAGTCCCAGATGTACCACCCGCCGAAGCACGCGGTCGGCGCCTCCGACATCCCATATCTGTCGGACGGCGCGGTCAAGAGCACCCTCAAGCTCGTCAGCCAGGCCTGGCTGGCCGGACACGAGATCGGCACCCACTTCAACGGGCACTTCTGCTCCAGCCGTCCGGACAAGAACGGGGTCAACATGTGGACCCCGGAGGACTGGCAGAGCGAGATCGACCAGGCGATCTCCTTCGTCACCCAGTGGCGGACCAACACCGGCTTCACCGACGTCGACCCGCTGCCCTTCGACTACAAGAAGGAGCTCATCGGCGGCCGCACCCCGTGCCTGGAGGGCCAGAAGGCGCTGCTGCCGACCATCGCCAAGCTGGGCTGGAAGTACGACGCCAGCTCCTCCGGTGGTCTTCAGATATGGCCGCAGAAGGTGCAGGACGGCAAGATCTGGGACTTCCCGCTGCAGTCCATTCCCTTCCCCGGGCACACCTTCCAGGTGCTGTCGATGGACTACAACATCCTGGCCAACCAGTCCAGCGGCAGCACCAAGGGCGACCCGTCCAAGTACAACGACTGGCGGACCCAGGCCACCAACTCCTACCTGGCCGGCTTCGAACGCGCCTACAACAGCAACCGCGCACCGTTCTTCGTCGGCAACCACTTCGAGCAGTGGAACGGCGGCATCTACATGGACGCCGTCGAAGAGGCCCTCAAGGCCATCGCCGGCAAGCCCGAGGTCCGGCTGGTCTCGTTCAAGCAGCTGGTCGAATGGCTGGAGGTGCAGGACCAGTCGACCCTGCGCAAGCTGCGCACCCTCAACGTCGGCCAGGCGCCGGCGGGCGGGTGGGAAGGCTTCCTCGGCGCGGCGGGCTGACCCGCCCGGGGCGGACCGGACTCGACAGGGCCGGACCGGGCCGGACCGGCGGGGCTGGACCGGGACCGGGACCGACGGGATCGGGGCGACGAGGCTTGGACTGACCGTTACGGCCGGCGGGTGTTCGCACCCCGCCCGCCAGGGCCGTTCCGGCTCGGGCGACTACTCGGCCGCAGGGACGTCCGCGAGCAGCTTGCGGGCGATGAGGTCGGCCCCCGCCTCGCCCCAGAGGATCGAGTAGTGGTTGGTGTCCGGCACCGGCGAGGCCGGTACCCGCTCACGGTCCAGCCCGGACAGCCCGATCCGCTGGTGGTCGTAGAGGCCCTGCGGCTGGTCGAGCAGACCGCGTTCCGCCCACAGCAGTTCGGCCGGGCAAGGCAGTCGGTGCACGGCCCCGGCAGCGTCTTGGTCCAGCAGGACCTGGGCGCCGTCGGTCTGCACGGCCTCCGGCACGCAGGAGGAGCGCAGTTCGGGCTCGACGCCGACGAGGTCGCGTTGGGTGTAGGCGTCGATCCCGTCGGACCAGCCGTCACCGAGCGCCGGGTGGCGCTGCCAGAACTCGCGGTAGGCGGCGCGGTCCGGGAAGGTCATCGACAGCCGGGCCAGCGCGGGGCCGAGCACCGCGGCCAGGGCGTCCTCCTCGCGGACGCCCTCCGGGAGCGGGAAGCTCAGCGCACCGTCCACCAGCAGGACCCTGCGGACGAGTTGGGGGTGCCGGACTGCGGCCAGCGCGGTGACCCAGGCCCCCATCGAGTGGCCGACGACCGTGACCGGCCCCGCATCGAGGGCGGCGATCAGTGCGGCGACGTCGTCGGCGTGCCGGGCCAGCCCGTACGGTCCGGCGACCGAGCGGCTGGCACTGCGGCCCCGGAGGTCGGGCGCGAGCAGGGTGACCCGCCCGGCGAGGCGGCGGGCGACCTCGTACCAGGCCAGGCCGTTGGCCGTGATGCCATGCACCGCCACGACCGTCGGAGCACCCGGTCGGTCGGCCGGCCAGCGCAGGACGGCCAGGTCCCCGCCGGGTACGGGGACGGTCGACTCCTCGGGCTTCAGGGGTGATCGGCTCACGCGGGGGTACCTCCGGTGGGGCGGGCGGCGCGCACGCAGGCCGGCGTACGCGCCGAGCGGGCGGATCGGGCGGATCGGATGCGGGCGGGCAGTCCGGCCAGGCCGCCGGGGAGCAGGTAGACCACGGCGACGAACAGGGTACCCAGCAGGAACGGGGGTTGGGAGAGCGGGACGCGTAGCACCGCGGGCAGGTCCGCGACCGCGCTCGAGTTGGCGAGGTCCCCGAGGCGGTGGCCGGCCCCGGTGTAGAGCACACCGCCGAGCAGCGGCCCCCAACGGCTGCCGGAGCCGCCGAGAACCACCATGACCAGCAGCGCGAGCGTCGCTTCCGAGCCTGCGGCCTGCGGGGTGGCCCCGCCGGCGAGCAGCAGGTAGACCACTCCGCCCAGCCCGGCGAGCGCACCGGCCAGCACGAAGGCGACCAACTTGTAGCCGCAGGGCCGCAGTCCGAACACCTCCACCCGGCGCTCGTTCTCCCTGATGCCCTCCCAGACCCGCCCGGCCGGGGAGCTGACGGCCCAGTGGACCGCGACGACCGTCAGCACCAGATAACCGACGGCGATCCAGTAGAGGTTGGCGGTGTTCTCGATCCCGAGCAGGCCGGACGGCAGCAGTTGGGCCGGGACGGAGCGGCCCTCCTCGCCCCCGGTGACCCCGGAGGGGCTGCGCCTGGTGGAGACCGCCCCGGGGGTGAGCCCCACCGAGGTGCGGGCGGCTACCGACGCCACCTTGCTTTCCCCGCTCTGACGCCCTGCTGCCCCCGCTCTGAAGTACCGGCGCACCACGAGCCGCACCGGGGTACAACGGGCCACCACAGGCCGCGCGGCCCGCGGCCCCCGCCCCCGCCCCCGCCCCCGGACGCCGAAAACCGCAACGCCCCACCCGGCCGGGCCACTTACGGGGAGACAACTCCAGCCGGTGGTCCGGCCGTTCGCTTTCCCTCCGAGGCATCGTCCAACCACCATCGGGCCGAATTCTTCTGCATTAGCACCATGGCAAGCCACCGTGGCCAGGAACCGTAGTATCTTCACGCCTGAGCGGCGATCGTCTGGTGGAGCGGTTGCGATCGACGTTACGCTCCAGGAGAGTTGAGCAAGCCGGGGATCCCTTCACGCCGACGGGGGGAAGCCGGGGAGCGCATCGGGTTCCCGCATTCGGAGCCGCCGCGCCGGCCCGCGACCGAACCGGTCGCACACACTCCACGCGTCGGGCTCCATGTTCCGGATTCCGGTGTCAGAGCATGTCGGGGCGCGTCAGGGCGCGTCGGACAGCCCGGTGCCCAGGGAACGCCCGCAGTCCGCCGGGCCGCGTTCCGCCCAAGCGGCTCCGGGCCGACCCGGGCAGCTCTGGGCCGGGGCGGGCAACGCCAAGCACAGCACGTCGCAACACTCCGGGGGGAGCACGCCATGACCACGCCGTCCTCGCAGCGAAAGGACGAACGCGACCGAGCCGGTCGCCGGGGCCGCCGCCGAGGCGCCGGGCCGCTGGACGAGAGCGCGTTACGCGCCATACCGGTACCCGAAGCCCCGTACGACTACGGCCACTTCAGTCGTCTGGCGGGTCCGGCGGTCGATCCGGACGAGGACCGGGAACTCGGCGGGGGTGTCTACCGACCGGAACCGGGCGCCGGTGGACTCCCGGACGTCGGCGTCGGCGTCCGGGAGTCCACCGGCGCGGAACCGGCCGCTCCCTACCGGGTGCAGTACCGGAGCCTGCTGCGCCACGAGCCGCACCGGATCCGGGCCGCCCTGCTGCTGCTGGCCGCGCCGCTGGTGGAGATGATCCTGCTGGTCTGGCTGCTGTTGCCGGAACACTGGCCCGAGCGTGCCGACGAGACCAACACCCTGGTGCTGCTGGGCGACAAGGTGATGATCGGGATCATCGCCGTGGTCGAGGTGTTCCGGCTGGTCAACGTCGTCTCCAACACCCATGCCACCCTGGTGGCCCGCGATCCGATACCGGTGACGCCGGAGTCCGGCACCCGGGTCGCGTTCCTCACCACCTGCGTGCCGGGCAAGGAACCGCCGGAGATGGTGCGGGCCACGTTGACGGCGGCCCGTGCGGTGCGACACGAAGGACCTTACGACGTCTGGCTGTTGGACGAGGGAAACGATCCTGCAATGCAGTCCCTGTGCGCCGAACTGGGCGTCCGGCACTTCAGCCGCGCCGGGCACCCGCGCTGGAACCGGCCGAAGGGGCGGTTCCGCGCCCGGACCAAGCACGGCAACTACAACGCCTGGCTCCAGGCCCACGGCGACGACTACGACTTCTGGGTGTCCGTCGACACCGATCACGTACCGCTGCCCGACTTCTGCGAGCGCATGCTCGGCTACTTCCGCGATCCGGACGTCGCATTCGTGGTCGGCCCCCAGGTGTACGGGAACTACCGCAGCTCGGGATCGGCCGTCACCAAATTCTCCGAGAGCCAGCAGTACCTCTTCCACGCACTCATCCAGCGCGCCGGAAACCGTTACGGCGCACCGATGTTCGTCGGAACCAACAACGCCGTGAGAATCCGCGCGCTCCAGTCGATCGGCGGGTTGTACGACTCCATCACGGAGGACATGGCGACCGGTCTGGAGTTCCACCGGAGCTGCAACCCGGAGACCGGAGAACGCTGGAAGTCCGTGTACACCCCGGACGTGCTCGCGGTGGGCGAAGGCCCGTCCTCCTGGACCGACTTCTTCTCCCAGCAACTGCGCTGGAGCCGCGGCACCTACGAGACCCTGCTCCGCCAGTACTGGCGGGTGCTCTGGCGGCTGTCGCCCGGCCGGGCGCTCAACTACACGCTGATGGTGGGCTTCTACCCGATGGCGGCGCTCACCTGGCTGCTCGGCGGGGTGTCCAGCGTGCTCTACCTGGGCTTCGGCGCCTCCGGCGTACACGTCTCCTCGGAGCTGTGGATGATGCTCTACAGCGACGCCGCCGCGCTCCAACTCCTGCTCTACACCTGGAACCGCAAGCACAACGTGAGCCCGCACGAGCCGGCCGGCTCCTCCGGGGTCGCCGGCATGGTGATGTCGGCGCTCTGCGGCCCGGTGTACGCGGCCTCGCTGCTCCAGGCGCTGGTACGTCGGCGCAGCCGCTTCGTGGTGACGCCCAAGGGCAGTTCGGCCAGCACCGACGGACTGCGCACCTTCCGCTACCACCTGTTCTGGGCCCTGGTGTTCGGCGGTGCGGTGGCCGCGTCCTTCCACACCGGCTACGACCACGTCGCGATGCGCACCTGGGCCTGCATCGCCCTGGTCCTGACCGTGCTGCCGCTGCTGATCTCGGCCGGCGACGCCGTCCGCCGTCGGCGCACCCCGCCCACAGCCACCCTCACCGTGACCGGAGGGCCGTCGGCCACCCCCAGGGTCGTCCTGGAGAAGCGCCACCCGCGCCACGCCCGTACCGCCGCCGCGCCCCCGGCGGCGAGGGTCGCAGCGGCAAGGGTCCCGGCGCAGGGGGCGCGGCCGGGCCCGGACGGACTCGACAGCCCGACGCTGCAACTGCGCCTGGCCGCACTCGACGACCACGCCCACGGCGACCACCACGCCCACCACGCCCACCACGCCCACCACGCCCACCACGCCCACGGCGACCACACGCCCGGCAGCCAAGCACACGACGGCCGCACCCCCGGCCGGCAACCGCCCGACCACGCCCAGAGCGGCACCCCCACCCACTGAGCCAGTCCCGCCCGCCTCCCGAGGGGATCACCACCGTGAAGATCCACAAGACCGGCCGCACCAAGCGCTTCGCCCTCGGCAGCACCGTCGCGCTGACCGTCGCCGGGATGAACGCCCCTGCCGTCCTCGGTTTCGCCAGCAGCCAGTACCACCAGTACGTGATCAACCGCCCCGAGTACAAGGCGCAGTACGGCCACTGGCAGACCCTGACGCTGCCCGCCGAGTTCCGGGTCAACGCCGTCCACGCCACCCTGCTGCGCACCGGCAAGGTACTCATCGTGGCCGGCTCCGGCAACGATGAGAAGCAGTTCAACGCGGGCACCTTCAAGAGCCTGCTCTGGGACCCGGCGAAGAACACCTACAAGCTGATACCCACCCCAGCCGACATGTTCTGCGGCGGCCACACCTCCCTCCCGGACGGCCGGGTGCTGGTGGCCGGCGGCACCCAGCGGTACGAGAAGCTGGAAGGCGCGGTGAAGAAGGCGGCCGGCGTGATGCGAGTGCGCAACGAGAGCCCGGAGCACGACCGCACCTTCCCCAAGGGCACCGTGTTCGTCGCCCCCAACGGCCGCGAGTACGCCAGCACCGTCGAGGTGACGGTCCCCGCCGCGACCAAGAGCGGCTCCGGGAAGCAGACCGTGGTCACCGCCGGCGAGCAGCACGTGTTCGTGGAGGCGGTCGGCACGGGCCCCGACTACGTGACCAACTCGCCCGCCCAGTACCGGATCAAGGGCCTGACCGGCGTCGACGCGCACAACCTGTACGGGCAGAGCGAGAAGCTGACGCTGGACAAGCAGGAATACCAGGGCATCCGCTCCGCCTTCGAGTTCAACCCGGACACCGAGCTGTACGAGCAGGTCACCGACATGGCGCACGCCCGCTGGTACCCGACCCTGACCGGGCTGGGCGACGGCCGGGTGGTCACCGTCTCCGGCCTGGACGACACCGGGCAGATCCTCGACGGCAACGAGAACGAGGTCTACGACCCGAAGTCCAAGACCTGGGCCAAGGCCCCCGACCGCTACTTCCCGACCTACCCGTCCATCTTCCTGACGGCGAGCGGCAAGCTCTTCTACTCCGGTTCCAACGCGGGCTACGGCCCCGCTGACAAAGGCCGCGAGCCCGGCGTCTGGGACCTCTCGAACGACTCCTTCCAGCCCGTGCCCGGCCTGCGCGACCCCAACCTGACCGAGACCTCCTCCTCGGTGCTGCTACCGCCCGCGCAGGCGCAGAAGGTCATGGTGCTCGGCGGCGGCGGGGTGGGCGAGTCCCCGCTGTCCACGGCCCGCACCGACATCGTCGACCTGTCCGCCCCCGCGCCCGCCTTCACTCCGGGCCCGGACCTGCCGGCCGGCGGCACCCGCTACCTCAACAGCGTGATCCTCCCGGACGACACCGTGTTCACCACCGGCGGCTCCAGCGGCTACCGCGGCCGGGGCGACAGCGACCTGCTCAAGGCGCAGGTGTACCACCCGACTTCGAACAGCTTCAGCACCGCCGCCGAGCCCACCGTCGGCCGCGACTACCACTCCGAGGCTCTGCTGCTGCCGGACGGCCGGGTCGCCGTCCTGGGCTCCAACCCGCTGTTCGCCGACAAGGCCGAGACCCAGCCCGGCGGCTTCGAGCAGCGCATCGAGATCTACACCCCGCCGTACCTGTACCACGGCGACCGCCCGGAGGTCACCGCGGCGCCTTCGACGGCGAAGCCCGCCGGCACCCTGAAGATCGGCACCGCCCGGCCGGACGCGGTGACCACCGCCAAGCTGATCCGGCCCAGTTCGGTGACCCACGCGACCGATGTCGAGCAACGCTCGGTCGCCCTGGACATCACCGGCCGCACCGCCGACGGGGTCTCGCTCACCCTCCCGGGCAACCCGAACCTGCTGCCGCCCGGCTGGTACATGCTGTTCCTGACGGACGCCGCCGGCACGCCGTCGGTCGCCCGCTGGGTCCAGGTCGTCGGCTGACCGGCGCGGCCGAGCCGCCGGGCCGCTCACCGGGCGCGCGAGTCACCGGGCGCGCGAGTCACCGGGCGCACGAGTCACCGGACGACAGGGCAGCACGGGCGGCCGGTCAGCGCCGACGGACGGGTCAGTGCGCCGCCTGCGCCAGCCCGAGCGCGTACGGCAGCCAGAACTGGCCCGCCCGGGGCTCGCCGCGGCCGCACTCGCCGTCCGACTCCCCCGGGTTCTTGATCCACAGGTAGGCGTCCACCCCGGGCCGCCCGGTCGCATCGGTCGGCGCCTCGCCGAGCGCCCGGCCGGGCGGGTTGCACCAGGACTCGGCGCCCGCCGAGCCGTTGCCGCTGCGGCTGGTGTCGATGACGAAGTGCTTCCCGCCCAGGGCGGCGGAGAGCCGGTTGCCGTAGTCCACGTTCCGGTCGGTCGGGTAGAAGTTGGCGACGTTCACCGCGAAGCCGTCCGCCGTGGCGATGCCCGACTTGCGCAGCGCGGCGGCCATCTCCTCCGGGTCCTGGGCCCAGCCGGGGTTGCCCGCGTCGAGGTAGACCCGCACGTTGGGGTGCTTCTTCAACTCCTGGACGGCGAAGGCCAGCAGGCCGTACCGCTCGGCGGCCAGGTCGCCCTTGATCCCGCAGGTGTCCAGGGTGTGGGCGACGGCGTCCGGCTCCAGCACCACCCAGGCCCTGCGGTCGCCGAGGGCCTGGCCGATCCCGGTGATCCAGGAGCGGTAGGAGGCGGCGTCGGGCGCGCCACCGGCCGAGTACTGGCCGCAGTCGCGGTGCGGGATGTCGTAGGCGACGAAGACGGCCGTCCGGCCGGCCTCGGCGGCCCGCCGGCTCACCTGGTCGGCGATCTCCCGGGCGCCCTGCTCGCCGAGCCACTGGGAGGAGGGCTGGGCGGCGATCCGCAGCAGGGTGTCGGCCTCGGCCGAGCGGCCCTGGCCGCGCAGCGCGGCGACCTGCTGGGCGGCATTCGTCTGGTCGGAAACGTAGAAGGCCTGTCCGGGAAGCTGGTCGAGGCCGGCGGAGCCACCCGTCGGGCGCACGGCGGAGACGCCGGGAGCGCCGGGGCCACTGCTCGCCGCACCGCCGTCCGCACCGCTGCAGCCGGAGACCGCAAGCATCGCCAGACCGGCGATCAGCGCCGCCCATCGAACCGTTCCCACCCGTCCCACCCCGCGCACGTACCGCCCCTCCGAGCTGACTCCCGCCCCCCGTCGGACCGCTCCGACGACCGGTCGGCTCCAGCTAAGCACACCGCGCCCCGGCGGACGGTCGCCGGCGGTGAACGGCAAGTGGCCGTGGGTGAACGGGAATCCGAACCCGCCCACCCGCGGCCACCGCACCGGACCGAACCGGCGGCCCCGGCCCGACGGTGCGTCAGTCCTGCTTCAGGTCAGGCACCCGCCAGTCGATCGGCTCGCCGCCGAAGCCGGCCAGCGCCGTGTTGATCTGCGAGAACGGGCGGCTGCCGAAGAACAGCTTGGCCGACAGCGGCGACGGGTGCGCGCCCTGGACCACCACGTGCTTCTCGGTGTCGATCAGCGGCAGCTTCTTCTTGGCGTAGTTGCCCCACAGCACGAAGACCACCGGCTCCTCGCGCTCGCTCACCGCCTTGATCACCGCGTCGGTGAACTTCTCCCAGCCCTTGGCCTTGTGCGAGTTGGCCTCGTGCGCGCGGACCGTGAGCACCGCGTTGAGCAGCAGCACGCCCTGCTCGGCCCAGTGCATCAGGTAGCCGTTGTCCGGGGCGGGGATGCCGAGGTCGGCGTCCATCTCCTTGAAGATGTTGCGCAGCGAGGGCGGCGTCTTGGTCCCGGGCAGCACCGAGAAGCTCATGCCGTGGGCCTGGCCGTTGTCGTGGTACGGGTCCTGACCGAGGACGAGCACCCGGACCTTCTCGTACGGGGTGGCCTCCAGCGCCGCGAACTCCTGGCCGCTCGGCGGGAACACCTCGTGCTCCGCGCGCTGGGCCGCCACGAAGGCCGCCAGCTCCGCGAAGTACGGCTTCTCCGTCTCGGCACCGAGCACCGCACGCCAGGACTCGGGCAGCTCCAGCCCGCCGCCCCCGCCGGCCTCGACCAAGCCCGCCTCGACCGTGTCCGTCACGACATCTACCTCCCACACCGCGGCTGCTGCGCCGCCCGCCCTCTTACACCCCGAACGCTACACAGCCCCACCGACAACTCACTCCACGGGAACGGCCTCGCCGGGGGCGGCGGGGGCCGAAGGGGAGGTGAGGGCGGGGGCGGCGGCGGGGACCGGGGAGGAAGCGGCCTCGCCGGGGGCGCCCGGAGCACCCAGCGCAGCCACAGCGGCAGCGGCTTCCGCAGCAGCACCAGCCGCAGCGGCCCGCGCCACCCGCAGGTGCTCCACCCCGTTGAGCGCCACCAGCAGCACCGCCAGGGTCACCAGCACCACCAGCGCCGGCAGCCGCACCATCGCGGGCATCAGCCCCAGCACGACCACCGCCGCCACGATCCGGGTCGTGGACACCCGGCGGAACATCATCCAGCGGGTGTACCCGAAGGTCAGCAGGTACAGCCCGCACCCGCCGTACAGCAGCGCGACCGACCCGGCGCCGAGCGCCCGCCACGGGTCGGCGACCGTCTCCTCGAAACCGACCGCCACCCCGATCACCCCGGCCGCCAGCGCCAGGTGCCCGTACTGGAAGATCCGCCGGATCACGTCCCGCCGCGAGTCGGCGACCTCCACGGCGTGCCGCATGGCGTCCGCCGCGTAGACGAAGTACTGCCACCACAGCCCGGCCGAGATGGTGAACGCGGCGGCCACGGCGACCAGTTCGGGCGCGTCCAGCCTGGCTGCGGCGGCCGGGCCGCCGATCCCGACGATCGACTCGCCGATCGCGACCAGCAGGAACAGCGCGAACCGCTCCGGCATGTGCGAGGGGTGGTACGCCACGTCCGCGAGCCGTCGCCGGAAGACCAGTGGCGCGGACAGGTCGCAGAGCGCGGCCGTCGCCCAGAGTGCCAGCCGCGGCCTGTCCGGCAGCAGGCCGCCGACCAGCAGCAGCGGCCCGCTGACCAGCACGCCCGCGCCGTACGGGCCGCGCCAGACGCCCGGGACGCGCAGCAGCATGAGCAGCAGCACCGCCCGGGCCGACCAGTACGCGGCGCCGAGCAGCACGCCCCGGCTCCCGTACGCGGACGGGACGGCGAGCGCCATGAACAGGCCGGTCAGTCCGACCAGCAGGATGCCCAGGCGGTCGCGCAGGTTGTCGACGTCCCGGATGTTGGCCTGCACGGTGGTGCCGACCCAGCACCAGTACACCGGCACGAACACCACCAGCGCCCGGGCCAGTCCGGTGAGGTCGTGCTGGTGGTGCAGCAGCCCGGAGACCTGGGTGATCGCGAAGACGAAGACCAGGTCGAAGTAGAGCTCCGCCCAGGTGACCCGCTTCTCCGCGAGCCCCTCCGCCCCGCCCGCGGCCGCTCCAACCGCTTCCCCCGTCGTGCTCATCCGCCCGGCCTCCCCACGCGTACGGAACGAGCCCCGCCCCAGCGCTCGGCCGGGACGGGGCTCGCGACTGCACCGCAGAGGCTAGACCAGCTCGACCAGGTCCGCGATCGACTTGACCACCCGCGTCGGCCGGTACGGGAAGCGCTCCACGTCGGAGGCGGAGGTCAGACCGGTGAGCACCAGGATGGTCTCCATGCCGGCCTCCATGCCCGCGACGATGTCGGTGTCCATCCGGTCGCCGATCATCACTGCGGTCTCCGAGTGGGCGCCGGCGGTGTTCAGGGCCTCGCGCATCATCAGCGGGTTGGGCTTGCCGACGAAGTACGGATCGACGCCGGTGGCCTTGGTGATCAGGGCCGCGACCGAGCCGGTGGCCGGCAGCACGCCCTCGGGCGAGGGGCCGGTCTCGTCCGGGTTGGTGCAGATGAACCGGGCGCCCTGGTTGATCAGGCGGATCGCCTTGGTGAGCGCCTCGAAGGAGTAGGTGCGGGTCTCGCCGAGGACGACGTAGTCCGGGTTGTTGTCGGTCAGCACGTAACCGGCCTGGTAGAGCGCGGTGGTGAGGCCGGCCTCGCCGATCACGTACGCGGTGCCGTTCGGGCGCTGGCTCTTGAGGAACTTGGCGGTGGCCAGGGCCGAGGTCCAGATGCACTCCTCCGGCACCTCCAGGCCCATCCCGGCCAGTCGGGCGCTGAGGTCGCGCGGGGTGTAGATGGAGTTGTTGGTGAGGACGAGGAAGGGCTTGCCGGACTCCCGCAGCCTGCGCAGGAACTCCTCCGCGCCGGGGATCGGCGTGCCCTCGTGGATGAGGACACCGTCCATGTCGGTCAGCCAGGACTCGATGGGCTTGCGGTCTGCCACGTGCGTATCTCCTGAAGTGTTGCAGCGTCGTGCGGAGGGCCCTGACGCGGCACAGCCTAATCGGCGCCGGTGGCCTGGGACAGGACGTCCCGCTGCGCGGGATGCGACGGCCGACCGGCGGAAACCGGGAGCAACCGGGCGCCTCGTGATTGAGTGGGCGGCATGAACCCGCAGACCCTCCGCTCCCCGCACGACCGCCCGCTGCGCGTCGGACTGATCGGCTACGGCCTGGCCGGCTCCGCCTTCCACGCCCCGCTCATCGCGACCACCCCGGGGCTGCGGCTGGACGCCGTGGTCACCGCCAACCCGGAGCGCCGGGAGCAGCTGCGGCGCGAGCACCCGGACGCCCGGGCCGTCGACACCCCGGAGCAGTTGCTCGCCGACCCGGACGGGCTGGACCTGGTCGTCATCGCCTCGCCGAACCGCACCCACGCCCCGCTCGCCCGCGCCGCCCTGCGGGCGGGCCTGGCCACGGTCGTGGACAAGCCGCTGGCCGCGACCGCCGCCGAGGCGCTGGAGCTGTGCCGGCTCGCCGAGGAGCGGGGCGTGCTGCTGTCCGTGTTCCAGAACCGGCGCTGGGACGGCGACTTCCTCACCGCGAGCCGGCTGGTGCGCGGCGGCGCGCTCGGCCGGGTGCACCGCTTCGAGTCCCGCTTCGAGCGCTTCCGCCCCAAGCCCAAGCCGGGCTGGCGCGAGCTCGCCGACCCGGCCGAGGTCGGCGGCACCCTGTACGACCTGGGCAGCCACCTGGTCGACCAGGCGCTCACCCTGTTCGGGCCGGTCGAGACGGTGTACGCGGAGATCGACGTGCGGCGCGACGGCGCGGTGGTGGACGACGACGCCTTCCTCGCACTGACCCACGCCTCCGGAACCCGCTCGCACCTGTGGACCAGCGCGATCACCCCGCTGATCGGCCCCCGGCTGCGAGTGCTCGGCGACGCCGCCGGCTACGTCAAGCACGGCATGGACCCGCAGGAGGGCGAGCTGCGGGCGGGCCGCCGCCCGGACGGCGCCCACCCGTGGGGCGCCGACCTGCCCGCGCACTACGGCACCCTGGGCACCGACGGGTCCGCGATCTCCCTGCCCACCGACCCCGGCGACTACCCCGCCTACTACGCGGGCATCGCCGCCGCCCTGGCCTCCCCCGGCGCCCCGCCCCCGGTCGACCCGCGCGACGCGGTGGCCACCCTCGCCGTGCTGGAGGCCGCCCGCGCCTCGGCGGCCACCGGGACGACGGTCCGGCCGGCCTGAGCGCCGCCGGCGTGAGCACCGCAGGGTGAGCTCCCCGGGGCGAGCACCGCCCGGGGGGCGTGCTCCTCCCCCTGGGGCGCCTCAGATCCCGATGACCTCCACCGCCGAGCCCAGGCCCCGGAAGTCGGCCACGTTGCGGGTGTACAGCGGCAGCCCGTGGGCGGAGGCGACGGCGGCGATCATCAGGTCGATCCGGCGCGGGCGCGGCTGCCGTCCGGCGGCGATGGTCAGGGTGACGAGGGTGCCGTAGCGGGCGGCGGCGGCCGCGTCGAAGGGCAGCGGGTCGAAGTCGGCCATCGCCGCGCCCAGCACCTCCAGCCGGGCCGCCCGGCTGATCGGGTCGCGCGCCATCGAGACGCCCTGCTGGAGTTCGGCGAAGGTGATCGCGGTCAGCTCCGGCACGGCGGGCAGGTCGCCGGGGTTGAGCAGGGCGAGGTCGATGTAGACGCAGGTGTCCAGCACTCCGGCCGGCCGCCGCCGGGGTGCTCTCCGGCGCTCAGCCACGCCGCCGCTCGAACGGGTCGTCGCCGTCGTCACCCAGCAGTTCGTCGGGGCCGAAGTACTCCTCGGCCTCCTTGCGCATCTGCTGGTAGTCGACCCGCGGCAGCTTCACGTGCCGGGCCACCAGTTCCTCTGCGGTGAGCCGCCGCCGCCCGGACACCGGTCGCAACTCCGCCACCTCGACCCCGTTCCTGGTGATGTGGAAGGTCTCCCCGGCCTCGACCGCGTCCATCACCGCGGCGGAGTTGTTCCGGAACTCCCGCTGGGTAATCGTCTTCATGCCTCCACGGTAGCCCCGTGTAGCACCGGTGGCTACGCCCCGGGCGGTACTCCGGGAACCCGCCGGGCCGTACGATCGTCGTGCTGGGCGTCCGGGCTTCCGAACGTCCGGGCACACGACGTCCGGGCATGCGAGTGCCGGGCACACGAAACGTTCGGACGTTCCGACGTCAGGAACCGGGAACACACCGAGAGGGGGCCGCCGTGGGTGTCGTGGCGATGCTGCTCGGCCTGCTCCGGGTGCTGACCGGACAGCTGGTGACCGACGGCGGCGCGCTGGCGTCCGTCGCCGCCATGGCGGCCGTGGTCCTGGTGGCCGGCGCGGTCGCGGGGGCCTTCACCGGCCGGCGACTGCTCGGGGCGCGGGCCCCGGCGGCGGTGCGCAGCGGAGTGCTGCGACGCCGGGCGTTCCGTACGGCGTTCCTTCCGCAGCGTGATCCGGACGCCCGGGGCAGGCGACGCCCCAGGGCGCCGGGGGCGGCCCCGGCGGCCGCGTAGTCCCGCAGTTCCTCCGTGCGACTCCCGTGCGCCCACGGTCCTCCCGTGCTCGCCACGGCCCCGTGCTTTCCCCGGGTTCCCCGTACGACCTCTCGCGGCCGTCCTCCGCCGACCACTCATGTTCCGAGACCCCGGAGGGCTCGCTTCACCATGTCCGTTCTGTCCGTTCTCGACCCGGCCGTCACCGTCGCCCACGGCCTGGTCTCCGCGATCGCCCACGTCCTGCCGACCGCGCTGGCGATCGTCCTGTTCGTCCTCGCCGTCCGGCTCTGCCTCCACCCGCTGGCGCGGGCGGCGGCACGCGGCGAGAAGGCCCGTTCCAAGCTGGCGCCGAAGGTCGCCGAGCTGAACAAGAAGCACAAGAACAACCCGGAGAAGGCCCGGGAGGCGCTCGCCGAGTTGTACCGGAAGGAGCAGGTCTCGCCGTTCGCGGGCTGCCTGCCGATGCTGATCCAGATCCCGTTCTTCTCGGTGATGTACCGGCTGTTCACCACCCCGAACGACCTGCTGGACCACACCCTGTTCGGGGTGCCGCTGGGCCTGCACGTCGGGAACGCGCACGGCGCCGGGCAGTTCGCGGTGTTCGCGGTGCTGGAGGCCGGGCTGGCGGCCGTGGGGTACGTCAACTACCGCCGGGCCCGGCGGGCGGCGGCGGCGCAGACCACCCCGCAGCCGGGGTCGTCGCTGATGCCCTACCTGTCCTTCGCCTCGGTGCTGTTCGCGCTGCTGGTGCCGGTGGCCGCCGCGCTCTACCTGGTGACGACGAGCGTGTGGTCGGCGACCGAGCGGGCCTGGCTGTACCGGGGCACCGGTCAGGTTCCGGCGGCCGCGCTGGCCGTGTAGCCCCGTCGCCCGGGAGTGACGCGGGGGCAGCTCCGGGACGACCGGGGGCCGACGGTCGGCGCCGGCGGACACCTCGGCCGCTTCGTGGAGGCCGGACCGCGGCGACCGCACCGCGGCGACCGCCGCAGGGGGCGTACCGGCTGGTCCGGCGCCCCCTCCGCAGGCCGTAGCCTGTGGTGATCGTTTCGGGTCCCGTTTCGGGACGGGTGGAGGGATGTCGTCATGGTGGCTGCTCCGGCGCTCGCCGAGCTGCGCGAGGTGTGCCAGCCGCAGGCCAAGCTGCAGAGCCGCAACGGTGAGCACTGGGCGGGCCGGCTCTACATGCGGGCGATCTCACTGCGGACCACCCGGCAGCTGGTCCGCACCTCGGTCTCACCGAACACCCTGACCTGGGTGATGGTGGTCTGCGGGGTCGGCGGCGGCGCGGCCCTGCTGATCCCCGGCCTGACCGGCGCGGTGCTGGCGGCGGTGCTGTTCCAGCTGTTCCTGCTGTTCGACTGCGTGGACGGCGAAGTGGCGCGCTGGAAGCGCCGGTTCAGCATGGCCGGGGTGTACGTGGACCGGCTCGGCGCCTACCTCGCGGACGCCGCGCTGATGGTCGGCGCGGGTGTGCGGGCCGCGCGCGGGGGCTCCGAGCTGTGGGTTTCGGCGGGCCTGGCGGCCGCGCTGGGCGTGGTGCTGCTCAAGGCCTCGACGGACCTGGTGGACGTGGCCCGCGCCCGCAGCGGGCAGCCGCCGGCGGACGAGGAGTCGACCCAGCCGCGCTCCCAGGGCATCGCGACGGCCCGCCGGTTCGCCTCGATCTTCAAGATCCACCGGGTGACCAACGGCATCGAGGCCTCGCTGGTGCTGCTGGCGGCGGCCGTGGTGGACGCCGGGCTGCACGACCTGGACGCGACCCGGTGGACGCTCGCCGGGATCGCGGTGATCACCTGGGGGATGGTGGTGGCGCACCTGGCGTCGATCCTGTCCTCCTCACGGCTGCGCTGAGCCTCCGGGTCCCGCTGCGCAGCGGGACCGAGACGCCCCTCCCCCGCCAGGGGGAGGGGTCCGGCGCGTGCCCGTCGCCGGGCGGACGCGGGGACTGCGGTCCGCCGGGGAGGGTGGAGCCATGACGACGCCGCCCGCCACCGCCCCCACTGCCGCACCCGCCGTGCCCGCCCCGCCCCGCTGGGCCGTCCGCGCCGCCCACCTCGCCGCGGTCACCGCCCTGCCGACCGGGCTGTGGCGAGTCGGACTGGTCCTCGGCCGACACGGTGGCTACACCGACGCGGGCTATCACGCGGTGGGCTTCACCGGCTGGGACGCGGTGTGGCCGCTCACCCTGAGCGTGCTCACCGAGGCGCTGGCGCTTCTCACCCTCGGCCTGGTCCGCCCCTGGGGCACGGTGCCGCCGCGCTGGGTCCCGTTCCTCGGCGGGCGGCCGGTGAACCCGCGCCGGGTCGTACTGGCGGCCTCGCTGGGCGCGGCCGGACTGACGGTGCTCTGGACGCCGTTCCTCGCCTGGTGGGCGGTGTCGCACCCGAACATGACCCCGCTCGGGCACCTGCTGGTCGGCTTCCTCTACCTGCCCGCGGTCGCCTGGGGCCCGCTGCTGGCCGCGGTCACCGTCTCGTACCACCGGCGGCACCGTGCGATCGGCGCGTAACTCCTAGCCGCGCCAGGCTGGTTCGGCGCCCGGCCCATCGACGTGCTCGGGCTCGTCGGGAGACTCGGGCCCGCTCGCGGTCTCAGCCTCGGACCCGGTCGCGGACTCGGACCCGGTCGCGGACTCGGGCTCGCTCGCGGACTCGGGCTCGTTGCGGGCGAGGGCGGCGAGGACGGTGTCCAGCAGGCCGGGGAAGCGCCGCTCCAGGTCGACCGTCCGCAGCACGGAGAACCGGCGGTTGGCCTCCTCGCGCTGGCTGATCACCCCGGCCTCGCGCAGCACCTTGAAGTGGTGGCTGAGGGTGGAGGGCGCGACGTCCACCGGGAAAGTCCCGCAGGCACGCTCGGACTCCGTGCGCAGAACCCGGACGACGGTCATCCGGGTGGGGTCGGAGAGCGCGTGCAGGACGTCGTACAAGTCGATCTCCTCGGCCGCGGGATGGGCGAGGGCCGGTCGGCGGCGGGTACTGCGGGGCATGTTCAGACCTCCTCTGATCTGCGATGTTCGACAAACGACGAAACGCGGTGATACCACTGTGCCGCAGCAGTTTCGTCGTTCGTCGAACATCGTAGTCGAGGGGGCCCGACATGCGCGCACTGGTGATGACCGCACCCGGTGGAGCCGAGAACTCAGAGATCCAGCAGATCGATGTACCGCACCCCGGCCCCGGCCAGGTGGCGATCGACGTCGCCTGGGCCGGACTGAACTTCGTGGACGTGATGACCCGCCGGGGCGACGGCGGGTACACCGCCGAGTGGCCCTACCGACCGGGCAAGGAGGTCTCCGGTACGGTCCGGGCGCTCGGCGAGGGCGTCACCGGGCTCGCCGTGGGCGACCGGGTGGCGGCCGCACCGGTCGGCGGCGGACTGGCCGAGGTCGTGCTCGCCGACGCCGCGCTGACCGTCCCCGTCCCGGACGGGCTGGCGCTCAGCGCCGCTGCCGCCGCCCCGCTCGGCCTGGCCACCGCCGTCCTGCTGCTGACCGACGCGGGCCGGCTGACCGCCGGGGACAACGTCCTGGTCCACTCGGCCGGCGGCGGCATCGGCAGCGCGATCGCCCAACTCGTCCCGCTGCTCGGCGGCGGAGGCACCCTGATCGGCACCGTCGGCCGCCCGGAGAAGGCCGCGGCCGCCGTCGACCTCGGCTACCACCACGCCTTCGCCCGCGACGAGAAGCTCGTCGACGCCGTCCGCGCCGCCACCGACGGCCGGGGCGTCGACCTCATCCTCGACCCGCTCGGCACCGCCGCCCTGGACCTCGACCTCACCGTCGCCGCACCCGGCGGCCGGATCATCCTGTTCGGCAACGCGGGCGGCGGCGAGGTCAGCGACCTGCCCACGCTCGGCCGACTGATGGGCGGCAACCTCTCCGTCACCGGGTACAGCCACCGCGCCTTCGCCGCCACCGCCCCGGACCGCCTCGCCCGCGCCATCCGCACCACCCTCGACCTCCAGGCCGACCACGGCCTCACCGTGCCACTCACCGAACTGCCCGGCCTGGAGGCCGTCCCGGCCGCCCACGACGCGATGCAGGAGGGCCGGGCCACCGGCAAGTACGTGGTGCGGGTGGGTGGTTGACGGCTGACCGGAGCGGCGGGATCGCCGTCCGGCTGACGGGCGCCGGGCGGTCGGAGCGTGAGGACCGCCCCGGGTCGGTGTGCTCGACCGGCCCGGTCAACCCGGCCACGGCGCTCGCCTGTTCAGCGCCGGCATGTCAGCGCCGGCATGTTCGGCGCCGGGGTGCACGGGGCCATCACCCTCCGCCTCGCACGGCAACAGGTCGCGGCCGACGGCGGACACGAAGTCGAATACGGAGCCGGATACGGAGTCAGGCATACGCCAGGCCTGGCCCCGTGCACGAAAGGTCGGCCGGTCCGACCTCCCGTGCAGCGGCCTGGCAGGCACGGCGGGCATAGGCCGGGACGGGATCGCGTTGGGGCGGCCATGACCAAGATTCTGGTGATCGGCGCGAACGGCAGTGTGGGCCGGCAGGTTGTGGCCGCGTCGGCCGAGGGCGGGCACGAGGTGCGGGCGTTGGTGCGGGACAGCGCCACGGTCCCGCTGCCGGCGGGGGTGGAGGTCGTCCGGGGTGATCTGGCGGAGCCGGAGAGCCTGTCGGCCGCGCTGGGCGGCGGGGTGGAGGCCGTCTACCTGATGTGGCCCGGGATCCCGGTCCGGCCCCGGGTGGTGGAGCTGATCGCCGAGCACGCGAAGCGGGTCGTCTACCTGTCGACGGACGTGCCGGACCTCGCGGACGGCGAGCCGGCCGTGAGCTTCCATCAGGAGATCGAGCGGCTGATCCGCCGGTCCGGCCTGGAGTGGACCTTCGTGCGGGCGATCGACTTCGCGGGCAACGCGCTCGGCTGGGCCGACCAGGTCCGCGCGGGCGTCGTCCGCTGGCCGTACGGACGGGCCCGGCGCTCGCTGGTCCACGAGCGGGACATCGCGGAGGTGGCGGTCCGGGCACTCACCGAGGCCGGGCACCACGGCGGCAAGTACCTGGTCACCGGACCCGAGTCGATCGCCCACGCCGAGCTGGTGCGGATCATCGGCGAGGAACTCGGCACCGAGGTGAGCTGGGAGGAGCTGGCCCCGGAGACGGCCCGCGAGCAGCTGACGGCGGCCTGGGGGAACCCGGCCTTCGTGGCAGCCCGGCTGCGGGCCTGGGAGTCGTTCACCCGCGAGCCGGAACGGGTGACCGACACGGTAGAACGGGTGCTCGGCCGCCCGGCCCGCAGCTTCCGCTCGTGGGTGCGGGAGCACGTGGAGGATTTCCGCTGACCGGCGGCGTCAGTCCCGTTCGACGGCCAGCTCGACCTCCCGGTGCGTCTCGTCGCCCGGCACCGGCACGGACACGCCGGAGTGCTTGAACCCGGCACGGACGTACATCGCCTCGGCGCGGGCGTTGGACTCGTGGACGAACAGCCGGACCCGCTGGATCCGGGGTTCGGCGATCGACCAGGAGCACTCCTGGACGGCCCGGATCAGCTCGTGGGCCAGGCCGGTGCCGCGCGCCTCGGGACGGACGTAGACGCCGACGACGTGGGTCTGCGGAACGGTGACGACGTCCCCACCGAGGGCGCCCTCCCCGCCGGGCCGCTCGACCAGCACGGTCATGGTGCCGAGCCAGCGGCCGTCGGTGGCCTCCGCGACGAGCTGGTGCACGGTGTCGCCCTCGGCGGCTACGGCGGTGCGCTCCTGCCAGAACTCGTCGGGCTTGGCGGCGGCGTTCTGGTAGGTGTCCAGGAAGGCGATGCCCGCGGCCGGGTCCCGCAGTGCGGCCAGGCGGATCTCCTTGACCCGCTCCCACTCGTCGGCCCGTACGCGTCTGATGCTAGTGCTCATCGCATGATCGTCAGCGCTCGGAACCGTCCGCGCAACCCCGTTTCCCAGGGACCTCGGAGCCGCCGGCCGGCCGACCGCACCCCGCAGGCTGATGACGCTTTCATGGGCGCTTGAAGACATCCACCGCGTGGTCGGGAACCTCGATCACGATGGAGTGCATGCTGTCGATCCGGGAGACGATCGCCTCGCGCGGGCCCCGGCGCCAGACGTCACTACCGTAGAACGCGCCCTCCTGCGCGCGGTGCTGCTCGACGGAGTCGAACGCCCGGATCAGGTAGGCCTCTTCGTGGCCGTCCTCGGCGACGAGCGAGGCGCCGTGGTCGACCACCCGGATGCCGGCCGCTTCGAGGAGGGGGACGGACTCCTCGGCCATCACGCGGACGAACTCGGCGCCGGTGCCGGGCAGTAGGCGGTAGGTGCGGATTTCCAGGATCATGACGACTCCCCCTTCTGGCCAGCTGCGGCCGCTCAGCCGGCCTTGGGCTCGGCGAGGGTGTGGGCGACCAGCGCGTTGGCGTGGCCGTGGCCGAGGCCGTGCTCGCTCTTGAGCCAGGCGACGAGCTCCATGTGCTTGGTGAGCGGCGAGGAACGGACCAGGCCCTTCCACTCCTCGACCGGACGGCCGTACTTCTTCTCGATGGCCGGGAAGTAGCTGGCGGGGCCTTTGACGGGGGTGGTCATGGCGCGGGTGTCCTGTTCTCCGGTCAGGCGACGGACTGGCTTGCTGACGGGCTGATACGACGTTACCGGCGGGCACTGACAAGGGCGATGGCCACCGTGAGAACGAGGAGGCCGAAGCCCGTGCCGGTGGTGAAGGCGATGACGGCGGCCCCGGAGCCCGCGAAGCCGGCCAGGACGACGACCGGGGCGATCCGGTGGACGAGGGTCCAGCCCCTCCCATGGCGTGAGTAACGTCAAGTTCCTTGTTTAGAGAGGATTTACACTGCACCGCTTTGGTCGCACGTGCGTTCATGGATCGCGCGAGGAAGGCCGGGGCAAGCGATGGTGTGCGCAGGAAGTTGACCGGACCGACTCCCTGCGTACGGAGGGAATCGACTACCGGTGCTGGACGTCACCGGAGGGGTGTTGCACCTCGATCGGCTTCCGCCAAAGACGGGATGAGCGGGTTTCGCAGAGGCCGCCGAAGAGGGCGGCGAGGAGGTTGAGGATCAGGAGTCCGAGCATCGGTGGTGGTCGCCGTCGCGGGTGCGCTTGTACTCGCGCAGGAGCGCGAGGAGGTTGATGAGGGTGCTCGCCGGGACGTTGCCGAAGTTGACGAGTCGGCGGCCGCTGAGGTTGGTCTCACCCGAGTGATCGGAGGGCCAGAGGAGGCCGAACTCACGTCCCTCGGTGCGGAGTTCGATGATCAGCTCGGTGAGCTGGGGGCCGGTGATGTGGAACAGGGCCGGGTTGGCGGGGTGGATCGGGTGATGGGCGCTCACGCGGCACCGTCCAGCTCGAACCAGACGGTCTTGCCCAGCCTCTGGGGACTGACGCCCCAGCGGCGGGAGAGGCCGGCGACTAGCTGGAGGCCTCGGCCGGACTCGGAGAGGAGGTCGTGCGAACGCTGCTCGGGGAGGATGGAGGAGCGGTCGGAGACGCCGACGCGGAGGGTGTTGTCGCGGAGGACGATGGCGACCAGCGGGGCGGGGGTGTCGCCGTGGCGCCAGGCATTGACGATCAGCTGCTCGCGCTCTCAGAGGCACCCAACGTGACTCTCCGCGTGTTGGAGTTCAAGGCTGGTGGATTCAAGGGTGCGGGTCAGGCCGTGCTCTACGCGGGCGGACCTGTGCCTCGCCTCGATACGGTTCAGCTCGACTCCGTAGGATCACCAGCGTTCCTGACCGAAACGAACCAGCTGGAGAACTACCGGAACATCATTGGAGACATGCGCGATCGCTCGCTCGATCCGCCAGCCTCCCGTGATGCGATCTTCAGCATCATGAACAGCCTGTGAGGCCCTGGTGGAAGAACTCGCTTGGCAAAAGCCCATCGCTTGCGGCGATGGCAATAACTGCCCCGAAGTGGCCATAGCTCCCGACGCCGTCTACGTCCGCAGCACCCTACTCCCCGACGCCATCGCCCAACTCACCCCCACCGAATGGCGCGACCTCGTCGCCGCCATCCGCAACGGCGAGTTCGACGCCTGACCCCCGACCAGATCACCAGCCACCGGTTTTGGATCACGGGCTCTGAGCTGCTAACGTTCTTCTTGTCGCGAGGAACACGAATCCTCGCCAGGCGTCAGTGGTACTACCAGAGTACGTCCTACTTTCAGTAGGAAGAGTCCGTGCAACCCGGGCCTGGCGCTCCACAGTCGGACGGCCCGGCACCTTTCACAGGTGCCGGGCCGTCCGCGTTTCCGAACCTGGCCGGACCCGAGCCCGGCGGACTAGGACCAGCGCCCGATGGCACCAGGCCCCCGGCTCCCTAGGCTCGCTGCTGTCTCCGATCCCGCCGCCCCAGGAGCCTGAACCATGCCAGCCGACGCCACCGCGCACATCCGCATCGCCCGCCCGTCCCGCAACCTCGAAGCAGCCGAGCACTTCTGGGCCGCCGGCCTCGGCCTCGACGTCCTCTACCGGCACACCACGGACGGCACCCCCGGCGAGCACTCCCTCCTCATGGTCGGCTGGCCCGACGCCGCCTGGCACCTGGAGCTCGTCCACGACCCCGCCGCGCCCGTCGAACCACGCCCCACCGCCGACGACCTCCTCGTCGTCTACCTCGGCGAACCCGTCAGTGACACCTTGCTGGAGCGGCTCGAACAGCACGGCGGCAAGCGCGTCCCCGCGCACAACCCGTACTGGGAGGCCTGGGGCGCCACCGTCCAGGACCCGGACGGCTACCTGCTGGTGCTCTCCACCCGCTCCTGGTCCAACGCCTGAGCCCCCTTCGTACCAGATCCTGCCGGAGGCGCCGCCCGGCTGCACCACTATCGGCACCGGCCAGGGCTGCGGTAGCGGCTACAACTCCACCTGCTGGCGCACCCGCCATCTCACCAGCCCGGCCGGCCTCTCCACGGAGGAAGCCGCCACCCGACTCCGGCCCTCGCAGCTCTGCGAGGCGAACGGCTGGCTGATCGACCGTCGCGACCTCTGCACCGAAGTGCGCACCGACGGCGCCACCATCGTCTACCGCGGCGGGCTCTGACGGGTTGTACACCCCTGCGACCGCCCGACACGGCAGCTGGTGGCAGTCGCCTCCCCCGACCCCGTGCGGGCCTCCCGACCTGGGGAGATGAGCAGGGCTCCTGTTATCGTGCGCCGATGTCAACGATCAAACAGTTCCAAGTGGCCTTCGACTGTGCGGAGCCTGTGCGCCTCGCCGCCTTCTGGTGCGAGGTGCTGGGGTACGTCATGCCGGCGGTCCCGGATGGCTTCGCCACGTGGGAGGAGTGCTTCCGCTCGCTGCCGCCCGAGGATGCGATCTACTTCGCGTGCGCTGATCCCTCGGGTGTGGCTCCGCGCCTGCTCTTCCAGCGAGTTCCCGAGGGCAAGGTCGTCAAGAACCGAGTGCATCTCGACGTGCGGGCCGGCGCCGGGCTGGTGGGTGAGGAACGCCTGGCCACGCTCGAGGCCGAATGCGCGCGGCTGATGGCGCTCGGCGGGAAACACGTGCTGACGCAGCGCGCCGACGGCGTCAACGAGTCGTGCATCACGATGCAGGACATCGAGGGCAACGAGTTCTGCCTCGCCTGAATTCTCCTCCGGGACTGCGAGGTCGGGAGCCGTCTCCGGCCTTCGGGAGCATCGACGGCACGGTGCTGCGCTGAACCATCCCGCCGCACGAGGACGAGGCCTGAGCAAGCGCCGGCCGTCAGGCGTCCTCGTCGCTACCGAGCACAGCGGGCCCGAGGTCGGCGGGAAGTTGGGCGACGGCCAGTGCGACGGCCTCCTCCGCCGTCCCGGCCTCGGCGATCAGAGCACCGTGCGGGAACCGCTGCACCTGGTACGGGGAGCCGTCGTACGCGGGAGCGATCGCGATCACCACCCCGCACGGGAAGCCGGTGCGGGGCCGGAAGACGAGCACCCGGTGGCTGACGACCGGGGACAACTGCCGGAGCCTCGGCTCCGCACCGGCCGCCTCGACCAGCAGGCCGAACCCGGTGAACTCCGTTTCCTCCGCCGCCCGTTCCCGGAGCCAACGCCACTGCAGCCCGACCACGGCGGCAGCCCCGTGCTCATGGGCCTCGGCGAGTTCCGAGGAGGCGAGGAACGGGAACCGCTCACGCAGCTCCCGCGGACTCCGCCCGCTCCCCCAGGCCGTGGCGGCCCGGATGACCTCCTGGATGTCCGGCGTCCCGCCCGTGATCATCTCGACGCCCAGACTCCGGCCGCTGACCCAGAACCAGCGCTTCTCCGCACCGAGATGCACCTGGAGCGGACGGCGCACGGGCATCGTGTCCGCCGAGACAGCGATGCCTGCCGAGGCCGCGTCGCCCCAGGTGCCCGGCACCAGGGCGACGTCCACGGCCAGTTCGGCGGCCGCCGACTCCAGCGCGTCGGCGAGGCTCCCGGCGGCGGCCACGTCCGGGTAGAGATCAGGATTCATCCGCCCAGTCTGACCGTACGAATTCCCTGAATCCAGAAAACGGCCTGATCCGACCGCTTCCGAACGAACCGTACGGAAGCGGGTTTTCCGCTCTCCGAGGCGGGGGTAGGGCGGAGACGTTCGCACTCCGACGATCACTGTGACCGGCGCGGAGGCCGGCCAGAAGAAGTCCGACATGTCGATCCCGCACTACAACGCCGTCCGCAGTGCGGCCGACACCATGGGCATCACCGTCTGGTGACCGGTGGCCCGGCTGCCCCGGGTAGCGCGGCGGCCCCGGGTTGACCGCCGCCACGTGCGCTCAGGCCTCCTGGGCGCACGGGGCCGCTCCCGCGTGCGGGCCCGTGCGGAGGAACGCCAGGCGCAGCGGGGCGGCGGTGACGAAGACGAACAGCCCGAAGAGCGTCATCGCCGGCAGCCCGACGACTCCCTGAAGGTAGTCGAGCGGATGACGCACGACGTCGTCCCGGTTCGCCCGCCAGTTCGCCGTCAGATCGGCCACCATGACCCCCACCCCGAGCCACGCCCCCGCCGGACGCGCCCAGGCCGCCAACACGGCGGCCAACGGGTCGAGCACGAGCAGCGCGTGGAACAACACCTGGCCCGGCAACGGCCACCACGCGTACGCGTGCAGCCGGCCGCTCAGGACGTCGAACGCATGCACCGCCGCCCCCTCGACGAACCCGGCCACCCACACCGCCGCCACCCACCACACCCGGCGCCGCCGTGCTCCCCGCCCCGCTCGGGTCCCCTGCTTCGCCGGGCCGGCCTAGAGGGGAGATTGATCATCACCGGCGCCCAGGGCGCCGCCGGCGATCTCCTGCTTGGGAAGCACCCGGGGCGCGCTCAGGCTGCCGTCGGGGAGGACGTCGAAGACGGTGAGCTTCCTACGGCCGGTCACGGTGATCTGGTCGGGCCCGGACCAGTCGATGCGGACGAAGTCGCCGCCACTGGTGGTCCAGGTGCCCATGCTCCAGTGGCGGGCGGACCAGCCGGTGCCGGCCTCCAGTTCCACCTGGTAGACCGGGTCGATCGAGAAAGCGATGTTGGTGACAGTGAGCACCCGGTCCGGGCGGTTGGGGCTGACGAAACGATCCTCCCGGCCCCCGTGGCCACTGAACAGGAAGGAAAGGGCCAGGATCGGCACCCCGGCGAGGACCAGCGGCGCCAACAGGGCCGCGCAGCCGATCTGCGAGACCCGGGTGCGGAACTCCAGCTCGACCACCAGCGAGACCACGATCAGCACCACCGCGGAACCGATCAGCAGGACCGGACGGTTGAGCCAGTGCTCGACCACCACCAACCCGCCCGAGCGGGAGGCGTGCCAGCCCGGCAGGTACGCCAGCAGCGCAGCGAGCGCCGCACCCCTGAGCCCCCACGCGATCTGCCAGCGGCGTCTCGCCGTCATCCGTCCCCCCGGGCCGTCTTTTGCCGACCTTTGCGCGGACTTTACTACAGGGGCCCGGCACGCTGGGGGTGGTCGCTGGCGCACCGCCGGACCGAGCAGCAGCACCGGGTGGTCGAGCCGGCGCTCGGCCACCACCAGCCCACCCGAGCGGGCGACATACCAGCCCGCCGCGCACGCCAGGAACGCCGCCGGCGCAGCCGATCCGAGCCCCTACGCGGTTCGCTCGCGATGCTTCGTCACCACCGCTCCCCCAACGGCCTTTTGCCATCCCTTGGTGCGGACTTTACTGCGGTGCCGCCGGTGCGGCCCGGGCGGCAGGTCTCCCCGCCACCCAGGCCGCACCGGCGGCTACCGGCCATACCCCCGTCACCGCCGGTAGAAGACGCTCCGCGACCAGAAGTAGCCGACCAGCGTCAGACCGGCGCACCAGGCGAGGGCGCTCCAGGCGGACGCGGCGCTGATACCGGTGCCCATCAGCAAGCCGCGCAGGGTCTCGATGATCGGGGTGAAGGGCTGGTACTCGGCGAACCAGCGCAGCCCGGTCGGCATGGAGTCGGTCGGGACGATGGCGCTGCCGATGAAGGGCAGGAACTGCAGCGGCATCGGCATGTTGCTGGCGCTCTCGACGGTCTTGGCGACCAAGCCGATGCCGGCCGAGATCCAGGTCAGGGCGACGGTGACGAAGAGCAGCAGGCCGCTCGCCGCCAGCCATTCGACCGGGCCGGCGGTGGGCCGGAAGCCCATCGCCAAGGCCGCGCCGACCACCAGGAGCAACCCGATCATGGTCTGGATGACGCTGCCGACCACGTGCCCGGCCAGGAAGGCGGAGCGCGATATCGCCATCGTGCGGAAGCGGTTGACGATTCCTTCGGTCATGTCGGTACAGATGCCGATCGCCGTGACCAGCGATCCGGAGGTGGCCGCCATCAGCACGATGCCGGGCGTCACGTAGTCGATGTAGCTGCCGCCTCCGATGCCCGCGCCGAGAGCGCTGCCGTAGGCGTAGTTGAAGAGCAGCAGCATCATCACCGGCATCACCACGACCGCGAAGGTCAGGGAGGGGTACCGCAGTGCGTGCTTGAGGTTGCGGCGCAGCATGGTCAGCGAGTCGCTGACCACGTAGGTCGTCGCGCTCATCGTGCACCCTCCCCGGTGAGTTGCAGGAAGACGTCGTCCAGGTCGGCCGTCTCGACGACCAGCGACTCGGCCCGTACGGAGGCGTTGTCGAGGGTGTCCAGCACCGCCTTCACGGTGAGCACGGAGTTGTCCCCCGGGATGTCCAGCCGCAGGGCCTCGGTATCGGCGGTGGCGTACTCGAACAGCGCGGCTGCGGCGCCCAGTTGGCCGGCGTCCGCGAACTGGAGCCGGATCCGCCCGCCGGGGACGATCCGCTTCAGCTCCTCGGCCGTGCCCTCGGCGACGATCCGGCCGCCGTCCAGGACGGCTATCCGGTCGGCGAGTTGGTCGGCCTCCTCCAGGTACTGGGTGGTGAGGAAGATCGTCACCCCGTGGTCGGCGACCAGCGCCCGGATGGTCTCCCACATGGTGCGCCGGCTGCGCGGGTCCAGCCCGGTGGTGGGCTCGTCCAGGAAGATCACTTCGGGTTTGCCGACCAGGGTCATCGCCAGGTCGAGCTTGCGCCGCATGCCACCGGAGAAGGTGACGACGGGCTTGCGCGCGGCCTCGGTGAGGTCGAAGCGCCGCAGCAGTTCCTCGGCCCGCCTCCGCCCCTCCCGACGGCGGAGGTGGTTGAGGTCGGACATCAGCAGCAGGTTCTCCTCGGCGGTGAGGAGGTTGTCCACCGCCGAGAACTGGCCGGTCACCCCGATCGCCCCGCGCACCCCGTCGGCCTGGCCGACCACGTCGTGGCCGACCACGTCGTGGCCGGCCACCCGGGCCGAGCCGCCGTCGGCGGGGATCAGGGTGGAGAGGATCTCCACCGTGGTGGTCTTGCCGGCGCCGTTCGGCCCGAGCAGCGCGAACACGCTGCCCGCCGGGATGGACAGGTCGACGCCCCTGAGCACCGCCTTGTCCCCGTAGCTCTTGGTCAGCCCGACCGCCGAGATCGCCGCCGAGGTCACCGGGGCCACCGCCGCGGCCGTTGCCGTGGTCGCCGCCATCAGGCCCTCCGGATGAGGATGCTGCCGACCTGGGTGGTGCCGCGGACCTCGACCGTCTCCCGGGCGTCGCCCGGACCCTCCGCCGGGCCGAGGGCGTTGCGGACGGCGCCGAACTTGCTGTGCACGTCGAGCCAGGCCGCCGTGCCCTCGGCGATGCCGACCTCGACGTCCCCGACACCGGCCTGGAGGCTGACCTTGCCCCGGACGACCTGGCCGAGCCGGATGTGGCCGTTCGCCGTCTTGGCGTCGACGTCCCCCTCGGCGAGGCCGATGTGGATCCGGCCGTTGGAGGAGTTGGCCGTCAGTTCGCCGTGGACCTCGTCGATCTCGGTGTCGCCGTTGCTGTTCTTGACCGTCAGCCGGCCGCCGACGGAGCCGACCTCGATCCGGCCGGATCCGGTCACCTCGGCGACCCCGGAGACGGTGCCGACCCGGATGTCACCCATGTCGGTCTTGAGCCGGGCGCCCTCGGCCCGGTCGAGCTGGATCCGGCCCATGGAGGTCTTGATCCGGCAGTCGCCGAGCGGGCCCTCGGTGACGAAGTCCGCCATTGGGGAGTCGGCGTGCACCTCGGAGCCGACGGGCAGCTCGACCGTGACATCGATCGAGCCCTTCTTGCTGGAGAACACGGTGCGCTGCTTGGGGCCCTTGAGAGTGAGCCGGCCACCGGAGAAGTCGACCTGGGTGAGTTCGGCGGCCTTGACGTCGGCGTCCCTGCTCGCGTTGGTGGGCCGGACCTCGACCACGGTGTCGGTGCGCTTGCCCGCCAGGATCCGGACCGAGCCGATCTCGAACTCAAGGGAGACGGAGATCCGTCCGTCGGTCTCGTACGTAGGCATGGTTGTCCCGTCCTCTTGACTCGTGTGGGTGTTCCCGCTGGTCAGAGCGGGGATGACGTTGAAGGGGCAGAAGGTCGGAGGGTGCGCGGAGGCGTCAGTGGACCCAGCCGGTGAAGCCCTGGCCGCCGACGCTGCGCGCGGTGTGGGTGCCGAGGTCGGCGGCCGATCGGGCAGCGGGCTGACCGCCGTCCAGCGCGCCCGCGACGGCCCGGACCAGCCAGGCGTTGAGGGAGAGGCCCTCCTGCCCGGCCGCCTCCTCCGCCCTGGCCTTGAGGTTCGCGGGCAGGCGCAGGTTGATCCGGGCGGTACCCGACTCGTCGGACTCCGGCACCGCACCCGGCAGCACCGGTGGCACCATCGGTGGCACCACTGACGGCACCACGGTCGGCACCACCGCTGGCGCGTCACCGTGGAAGCCGCCGGAGCCGGGCGGCGCCGTCACCACGAACTCGGGGTCCAGGCCGCGCAGTCGTACGTCCACCGAGCCCGGCGCGAGGTCACGGGTGACTTCGCCCATGGCTGCGGACAGGGCGTTGAGCAGGGTGAGCCGTACGGCCGACTCCAGCGGGAGCGTGAGTCGGTCGGCCAGCGCGCGGGCTTCGTCCCCGCCGGTGGCGGCGGCCACCGCGAGCTCGTTCCGGAGGTTGTCGACGTACGGCGTGAGGTCCATGGCCTGAGCATGGCACAGCCATGGTGCCATGTCGAGCCATGTGTGGCACCATTCTGGCACCATCATCCGAACGGGCGAGGCGCCACAACGGGACCGCCCCGCCGACCGAGGGGTCGACGGGGCGGTTCACCAGCAAGGACAACGGCGGGGACACCGGCGGCGACACCGGCTGCGGAACGCCGGCTGCGGAACGCCGGCTGCGGAACGCCGGGGCCGGGGAGCGCTACCGGCCGCAGGAACGCCGACGGAGGAGCGCCGGCAGCGGGAACGTCAGCGCTGCCGCTGCCACCCCGCCAGGTAGGAGTCGATCTCGCCGACCAGCCGGGCCTTGCCCGCCTGCTCCAGGAACGAGGCCTCGACCGCGTTGCGGGCCAACGCCGCCACCCCGGTCTCGTCCAGCCCGAGCAGCCGCGCCGCCACCGCGTACTCGGTGTTGAGGTCGGTGCCGAACATCGGCGGGTCGTCGCTGTTGACCGTCACCAGCAGCCCGGCGTCGACCATCCGCTTGATCGGGTGGTCGTCGATCCGGTCCACCGCCCGGGTGGCGATGTTGGAGGTCGGGCAGACCTCCAGCGGGATGCGGTGCTCGCCCAGGTGGTCGAGCAGCGCCGGGTCCTTCACCGCCTGGGTGCCGTGCCCGATGCGCTCGGCACCGAGCACCCGGATGGCGTCCCAGACGGTCTCCGGCCCGGTGGTCTCGCCGGCGTGCGGGACGGAGCGCAGGCCGACGGCCCGGGCCCGGTCGAAGTACGGCTTGAACTGCGGCCGCGGCACGCCGATCTCGGGGCCGCCCAGGCCGAAGCTGACCAGGCCCTCGGGGGCGAGCTCGGTGGCCAGCCGGGCGGTGATCTCGGCCGCCTCCAGGCCCGCCTCGCCGGGGATGTCGAAGCACCAGCGCAGCACCACGCCGAGGTCCTTCTCGGCGCGCAGCCGGGCGTCCTCGATCGCCTCCATGAAGGCCACGTCGGGGATGCCGCGCTTGACCGAGGAGTACGGGGTGATGGTCAGCTCGGCGTAGCGGATGTTCTGCCGGGCCATGTCCTCGGCAACGCCGTAGGTCAGCACCCGGACGTCCTCGGCGTCGCGGATCAGGTCCACCACGCTCAGGTAGACCTCGATGAAGTGCGCGAAGTCGGTGAAGGTGAAGTACTCGGCCAGCGCCGCCGGGTCGGTCGGCACCGCGGTCTTGCCGGCGTACCGCCCGACCAGGTCGGCGACGACGCGCGGCGAGGCCGAGCCGACGTGGTGGACGTGCAGCTCCGCCTTGGGCATCCCGGCGATGAACGCCTCGATGCTCCGGTCGGCGGTGCCGCCGGGGGTGCTGCCAGTGGGGTTTCCGATCCGACTTCCGTCCGGCTGGACCACGGTGGTTCCCTTCTCCTTCTGCTTCTGCGCCGCGCCTTCTACGCGCGTATCGCGAACGTCGGCCCAGGATAGGCCCAAAGCCGGGCGGCCGGTCGGTGATCAACCGCCGAGCGCGACCGCCACGGTGTGGATCAGCAGCCCGGCCAGCGCGCCGACCACGGTGCCGTTGATCCGGATGAACTGGAGGTCCCGACCGACGTTGGCCTCGATCTTGCGCGAGGCGTCGTCGGCGTCCCAGCCCGCCACCGTCTCCGAGATCAGCGAGGTGATCTCGGCCCGGTAGGTGTCGACCAGGTACTGGGCGGCGTCCTGGAGCCAGCCGTCCACCTTGGCCTGCAGCTTGGCGTCGGTGGCCAGGCGCTCGCCGAAGCCTCGCACGCCGTCGCGGATGCGCCGGCGCAGTTCGCTGTCCTCGTGCTCGGCCGCGCCCATCACCAGGGTGCGCACGGCCGCCCAGGTGGAGTTGATCAGGTCCTGCACCTCGGGCCGGGCCAGCAGCTCGCCCTTGGCCCGCTCGACCCGGGCGATGGTCTCCGGATCGGTCTGCAGCTCGGTGGCGAAGTCGGCGAGGAAGTTGTCGATCGCGCCGCGGGCCGGGTGCTCGGGGTCGTCCCGGATCTCGGTGACGAAGCGCAGCAGCTCCCTGTAGACCCGCTCGCCGACCTGGTGGTCGAGGAACTTCGGGGTCCAGCCCGGGGTCTTCTGGGTGACCTTGCGGACCACGTCCTCGTGATTGGCGGTCAGCCAGCCGTGCGCCCGGACGGCGACCAGGTCCACCACGCCGTGGTGCCCGCCGTCCGCGACCACCTTGCCCAGCATCCGGCCCATCGGCTCGGCCACCGAGGTGGCGGCGGCCCGCCTGGTCACCGCCTCGGCGACCACCGCCCGCACGTCGTCGTCGCGCAGCACCGCGAGCAGCCCGCGCAGCGCCGCCGAGGCCTCCTTAGTGACCCGCTCGGCGCTGCCCGGAGCGGCCAGCCACTCCCCCAGCCGGCGGCCGATGCCGAGCGCGGCGAGCCGGCCGCGCACCACGTGGCCGGCCAGGAAGTTGTCGCCGACGAACTCGCCGAGCGAGCGCCCGAAGGCGTCCTTCTTGGTCGGGATGATCGCGGTGTGCGGGATCGGCAGGCCGAACGGACGGCGGAACAGGGCCGTCACCGCGAACCAGTCGGCCAGCGCGCCGACCATGCCCGCCTCGGCGGCGGCCGCCACGTACCCGGCCCAGGCGCCGGCACCGGCCGCCTTGGCCCAGGTGGCGAGGGCGAAGACCAGGGTCGCGAAGGCCAGCAGGCCGGTCGCGATGGTCTTCATCCGGCGGACGCCGTGTCTCTTCTGCTCGTCGGCCGCGGTGAACCGGACCCCGTGGCCGGTCCCGCTGAAGGCTTCGTCACTCACCCCGCCAGTCTGCCCGTTGCCCGGCGCGGACGGGGGCGTGCCCCACGATCACCCGCCCCGAACCCCCGGCCCGCGCCCCGCGCCGCCCCCTCGACCCGACCACGCCCACGCCCGGAACCGGCTCACGCCCCGCCCAGCACGATCCGCCGCACCCCCGTCCCCGCCCACCGCGCCGGGTCCGTGCACCGCCGCCCGTCCAGCAGCACCACCACCCCCGGCAGGTCCGCCGGCCCCAGCTCCCGGTACTCCGGGTGGTCCGCCTGCAGCATCGCCGCCACCACCGGCTCCCCGCCGTACGCCGGCAGCCCGAGCGCCGTCAGCTCCTCCGCCCGGTACAGCGGATCGGCGACGTACGGCCTGGCCCCGGCCGCCTCCAGCGCCGCCACCAGCGGGAACACCCCCGAGTACGCCGTCTCCTTGACGCCGCCCCGGTACGAGGCGCCCAGCACCAGCACCCCCTGCCCGGCGAGCCCGCCCGGCAGCACCCCGGCGAGGGCCCCGGCCAGCACCCCGACCGCGTACCCGGGCACCTCCAGGTTGGCCTCCCGGGCCGCCCGGACCACCGTCGCCGCCGGGTCGTTCCACAGGTACAGCCGCGGGTACACCGGGATGCAGTGCCCGCCGACCGCGATGCCCGGCCGGTGCAGGTGGCTGTAGGGCTGCGAGTTGCAGGCGTCGGCGACCTCCGCGAAGTCCACCCCGACCCGGTCCGCGTACCGGGCGAACTGGTTGGCCAGCGCGATGTTGACGTCCCGGTACGTGGTCTCGGCGAGCTTGGCGAACTCGGCCGCCTCCGCCGAGGCCAGCTCCCACACCCCGTTGGGCCGGGGCAGGTCGGGGCGCGGGTCGAAGTCCAGCACCGCCCGGTAGAACTCGGCGCCGCGCCGCAGCGACGGGGCGTCCAGGCCGCCGACCAGCTTGGGGTAGCGCCGCAGGTCGGCGAAGACCCGTCCGGTGCGCACCCGCTCCGGGCTGAACACCAGCGCGAAGTCCGCCCCGGGCGCCAGCCCGGAGCCGGCCGCCAGCCGGGGCGCCCAGCGCTCCCGGGTGGTGCCGACCGGCAGGGTGGTCTCGTAGCTGACCAGCGCACCCCGGCGCAGCCCGGCCGCGACGGCGTCGGTGGCCGCGTCGAGCAGCGCGAAGTCCGGGGTGCCGTCGGCGGCGGTGACCAGCGGGACGACCAGGACGACGGCCTGCGAGGCGGCCACCGCGGCCGTGGTGTCGGTGGTGGCGCGCAGCAGGCCCCCGGCGACCACCCGCTTGAGCGCCTCGTCCAGGCCCTCCTCCCGGGGGAACGGCGGCACGCCCCGGTTGACGCTCTCCACCACCCGGGGCGCGATGTCCGCCCCGACCACCCGGTGGCCCTTGCGCGCGAACTGCACGGCCAGCGGCAGGCCGAGCTTGCCGAGCCCGACCACGCAGACGTCCAGCGCGGTCATCCCCGGCCTCCGTTCACCGAGTTGGCGAGCCGGCGCCACACCGGGTGCCGCCGCAGCCCGCGCCGCAGCTGCTCCGGGACGACCCCGCGCCACAGCTGCTGGGCCAGGTTGAGCGGTGGGACGGCGACGGTCGACGGCTCCTCGGGCAGCACGAACAGCTCGTCGGGCAGGCCGAGTCGGGCGTCCCGGAACGCCGGGTAGCCCGCGTACCGCCGCCGCCCGTCCGCCACCACCGGCGGCTCGCCGTGCGCGGCCTCGTAGCGGATCTGGTCCCGCAGCGCCTCCGGCCTCACGGCGGCGGCGAGTTCGAGCCGTAGCCGGGCGGCGACCGGCAGCCGGTGGTACACCTCGCGGGCGCCGAACCGCTCGATCATCCGGCCGACCTCGGCGCACACCCGCTGCTGCAGCCCGTCGTCCAGCAGCAGGAAGCCGTCCTGGAGCAGCCGGGGCACGTCCCAGGCGAAGCTGCGGACCCGGATGGCGTCCAACTCCTCTCCCGGATCTGCCAGTTCGACGGCCACCTGCTGCAGGGCGGCGATCCCGCGCAGCCGGTCCAGCACCGAGGCCCGCTCGGTGACATTGCCGCGGTCCTCGCGCAGCACCAGGAAGTAGCAGTCGTAGTCGGCGAGGACGGACACCCGGTCCGCCCGCAGGCAGGCCTCCAGGGTGAACGGCTGGTCCGAGAACACCTTCAGCTCCTCGTCGCGGCGCAGGCCGTGGCGCCGGACGAGGTCCAGCCGGAACAGCTTGGTGTCGGACAGCGCCCAGGCCAGCGCCGAGTCGGCGAACCCGACCGACTCGGCGTCGGCGTGGAAGATGCCCTGCGGCACCAGCCGTCCGTTCACCCCCACCTGCTTGGGCACCACCACGTCCGAACCCCAGGCGTCGGCGGCCGCGACCAACCGCTCCAGCGCCTCCGCGCCGAGCCAGTCGTCGGCGCCGAGGAACAGCACGTAGCGCCCGCGGGCGAGGTCCAGGCCGCGGTTGGTCGGGGCCGCCGGGCCGCCCGAGTTGCGCTGGTGGACCACCCGGAACAGCCCCGGGTGCCGGTCCGCGTACTCGTCCAGCAGCGCCTCGCCGCCGTCCGTGGAGCCGTCGTCGACGACCACCACCTCCAGCCGCCCCGGCGCCAGGGACTGCCCGACCAGGGAGTCCAGGCAGGCGGTGAGGTAGGGCATGGTGTTGTAGACCGCGACCACCACGGTCACGTCGGGTACGGTCACGGGCGGCGGGCCTCCGGGGCTGGCGGTTCACCGGCGCGTGCGCTGACCGGCGGCGATGCACCGTCCAACTCGGCCGCCCGCCGGGGAGTCACGTGCCCTCCCCGGACGGGTGACCGGAACCGAACACCAGCTTGACGGGCCGGACGGTCGCGACGCCCGACCGACCGCTCCCCCTGCACGCCCGTGCGCCCGTGCGCCCGTGCGCCCGTGCGCCGGTACGCCCGTACGCCCGGACGCCCGGACGCCGTCAGCCGATCGCGACCTCCGCGTACATCCGCGCGATCACGTCCTCGATGGCCGGCTCGCGCACCGAGAGGTCCACCAGCGGGTACCGCTCCGCGACGGCCGCCACGATCGGCGCCGCGCTCTGCTGCGCCGGGAACGCCAGCCACTGCCGCGGCCCCTCGACCTTCACCACCCGCGCCCCGGCCACCTCGATGGCCGGACGGGCCTCGGCCAGGTCGACCACCAGCGTCCGCTCGCTGCGCCCGGCGGCGTGCAGCCCGTCCAGTCCGCCGTCGTGGACGACCCGGCCGTGGTCGATGACCATCACCCGGTCGCAGAGCTGCTCGATGTCGGTGAGGTCGTGGGTGGTGAGCAGCACGGTGGTGCCGAGGTCCCGGTTGACCTCGCGCAGGAACTCCCGCACCCGGCCCTTGCTGACCACGTCCAGGCCGATGGTCGGCTCGTCCAGGTAGAGCACCTGGGGGTCGTGCAGCAGGGCCGCCGCGAGGTCGCCGCGCATCCGCTGGCCGAGCGAGAGCTGTCGGACGGGCGTGTCCAACAAGCCTTCCAGGTCGAGCAGTTCGACGCAGCGGCCGAGGTTCTCCCGGTACCGCCGGTCGGGGATCCGGTAGATCCGGCGGGCGAGTTCGAAGGAGTCGCGCAGCGGGAGGTCCCACCACAGGGTGGTGCGCTGGCCGAAGACCACGCCGATCCGACGGGCCAGCGCGACCCGTTGGCGGGCGGGGTCGACCCCGGCGACGCGCAGCCGTCCGGAGCTGGGGACGAGGATGCCGGTGAGCATCTTGATGGTGGTCGACTTGCCTGCGCCGTTGGGCCCGATGTAGCCGACGCACTCGCCGGCCTCGACGGTGAAGCTGAGCCCGTCCACCGCGCGCACCTCGCGTTTGATCCGGCTGAACCGGCCGGTGCGGGCCCGCACGGTGAAGGTGCGGTGGACGTCCTGGAGTTCGATCAGTGCCATGGGGATTCCTCGGGAAGCAGGGGAGTTCAGCTGCCGGTGCCGCGGTAGGCGCGCAGTCCGGCCCGCCAGGCGAGCCCGGCGGCGGCGACGCACAGCGCGGCGGCGACCGGCGAGGCGTACTGGAAGGCGGCGGGCAGTCCGAGCGGGTCGGGCCGGCCGAGGATGCGCAGGGAGGGCAGCCAGTTGACGAAGGCCAGCGGCACTCCGAAGACCACCCCGGCCACCAGCTCCTTGGCGAAGACCGTCGGCGGGTAGTGCAGCAGGGTCGCCCCGCCGTAGGTGAAGGAGTTCTGGATCTCCTTGGACTCGCCCCACCAGAACTGGACGGTGGCGCCACCGACGTAGATCGCGCCGAAGATGACGCTGCCGCACAGCAGCAGCACGGGCACCAGCAGCACCCGGTCCCAGGTCCAGTGCACGTCCAGGGCGGTCAGCGACCAGGCGAGCACCAGTACGGCCTGGAGCGGACGGCCGAGCCTGCGCAGGCTGAAGCGTTCGGCGCACAGCTGGGAGAGCGCGGGCGCGGGACGGACCAGCATGGTGTCCAGCGTGCCGTTCATGATCCGCACGCCCAGGCCGTCGGCCGAGCCGACCAACAGGTTGGCCATGCCGAGCGAGAACGTCGCGGTGGCGTACAGGAAGGCGATCTCCGGCAGGCGCCACCCGCCGAGCTGGTCGGTGTGCCGGAACATGATCACCAGCACCACGAAGTCGAGGGAGTGGGTGACCAGGCTGGCCAGCAGGTTCAGCAGGAAGGAGGCCCGGTAGGCCATCGTCGAGCGCATCCACATCCGGGCGCACATCCACCAGGAGCGGACCGCCCAGGAGACCCGGACCAGGAACGGCTCGGCGGCGACGGGCTCGACGGCGAACGGCTCAGCGCCGAGCGACTCGGCGGACGGGAGAACGGCGGAGGACTCAGCCACCCTGCACCACCACCCGCCGGGTCGCCAGCCACTGCGCACCCCGCCCGGCGGCGAGCAGCACGGCCGCCCAACCGAGTTGGAAGCCCAGCGCGGACAGCAGCCCGGTGCCGTCCGCCCGCTCCAGGAAGACGTCGGTGGGCACCTTGATCAGTGCCGCCCAGGGCAGCACCCGGGCGAGGTCGCCGAGCCAGCCGGGGAAGAGCACGATCGGCAGCAGCATGCCGGAGAAGAACATCGAGACCACCAGTGTCACCGCGCGCACCCCCTCCGAGTCGTGCAGCCAGAAGCCGGTGATCGAGACCAGGAACCGCACCCCGAAGCTGACCAGCAGTGCGAGCAGCACCGAGAGCAGGAAGAACACCCAGGTCAGCGGGTGTTCGGGCATCCGGGTACGGAACACCAGCGCGCCGGCCAGCAGCGGTACGGTGCCGCGGACCAGCGCCTGGAAGCCGGCCCGGCCGAGGTCGGTGGCCAGCCACCAGCCCTGGAAGTCGACCGGACGGTAGAGGTCGACGGCGATGTCCCCGCTGCGGAAGCGGTCCTGGAGTTCGTCCTGGAAGCCGCCGCCCCAGACCGCGACGGTGACCAGCAGCGCCTGGCTGACCCAGATGTAGGTGACGGCCTGACTCTGGTCGTAGCCGCCGAGGTTGGGGCGGGCCTGCCAGAGGGCGAGGAAGGAGGAGGCCAGGATGATGCCGAAGACGGTGTTGGTGAAGGTGCCGGCCAGGGTGGCGGCCCGGTAGGTGGAGTAGCGGCGGAAGGCGCCGGCGGCGACGGCGGCGTACAGCCCGAGAGCCGTCCCGGAAGCAGCGCTCCCGGAAGCGTCGGAAGCGTCGGAAGTGCCGGTCCCGGAAACCTCGGAAGCGTCGCCCCCGGAGGCGGAGGAGGGGCTCGCCCCGGTATCAGGAGGCCTCGCCCCAGCCGGTGCAGAGTTCTGCATATTGTCTCCTTGTCGACAAATACGGGTAGGCGGATACCCGCAGGCACCCGCCCACGCCCCAGCGGCTCCGACCGGCCGCACCCGGGGGTGCCGGGCCGGACGGGCGGAGCTGTCGGAAAGTCAGTGCGCTATGCAATTTGCACCTTTCACCGTACCGCCGGCCCCCACCGCCCGCACCCGGTTTTCCGACGCACCCCAGGGCGCGCGACACGGCCCGCACGACCGCGCACCACACGGCCCGCACAACCGCGCACCTCAGACCCCCTGCCACCGCTGAACCCGCGTCAAATAGCAGATAATCCCGTCATGACGTTGAGCACCCGCCGCCAGGCCAAACGGGCCGCCCGCCGCGAAGCCCGCCGCGCCCTCCCCCTCTGGCGCCGGCTCCTGCCCACCTGGCGGATCACCCTCGGCACCCTCGCCGCACTGCTGCTGCTCGCCGTCGGCGCCTTCGCCGTGCTCTACGTCATCGTCCCGGTGCCCGACCCCAACGCCCGCGCCGTCGCCCAGAACAACATCTACCTCTACGCCGACGGCACCACTGAGATCGCCCGCACCGGAGCCGTCAACCGCACCGACGTCACCATCGACCAGATCCCGCTGCAGACCCAGCAGGCCGTCGTCTCCGCCGAGGACCGCACCTTCTACCAGAACCGCGGCATCGACCTGAAGGGCATGCTCCGGGCCGGCTGGAACACCCTCCTCGGCAAGGGCATGCAGGGCGGCTCCACCATCACCCAGCAGTACGTCAAGAACTACTACCTGACCCAGGACCAGACCTTCGAACGCAAGGGCCGGGAACTCTTCATCGCCCTCAAGGTCGACCAGCAGCGCGACAAGAAGGACATCCTCGCCGGATACCTCAACAGCAGCTACTTCGGCCGCGGCGCCTACGGCATCCAGAGCGCCGCCCACGCCTACTACGGCGTCGACGTCTCCCAACTCACCCTCGGCCAGGGCGCCTACCTCGCCTCCCTGCTCCAGGCCCCCAGCCTCTACGACGTCAAGACCGCCACCCCGGCCAACCGCGAGAAGGCCGTCGCCCGCTGGAACTACGCGCTCGACGGCATGGTCCAGCTCGGCTTCCTCACCACTGCCGACCGCACCGCCACCACCTTCCCCGACCCCATCGACCCCCAACCCGCCACCGGCCTCGCCGGCCAGGCCGGCTACCTCGTCGGCGTCGCCGACGACTACCTCATCTCCTCCGGCACCATCGACGCCGCCACCCTCAAGGCCGGCGGGTGGCGGATCACCACCACCTTCGACAAGCCCAAGCAGGACGCCTTCGTCAAGGCCGTCCAGGACGAGCTCACCGACGAACTCGACCCCAAGGCCCGCCCCACCACCGACACCGACGTCCGGGTCGCCGGCGCCTCCGTCGAACCCGCCACCGGCCGGGTCGTCGCGGTCTACGGCGGCCCCGACTACGCCAAGCAGCCCTACAACGACGCCCTGCGCCAGGACAACCAGATCGGCTCCACCTTCAAGCCGGTCGACCTCGCCGCCGGCCTGATCGCCCAGCACACCGTCGACGGCCGGCCGATCACCACCGAGACCCGCTACGACGGCACCAGCGAACGCCCCGTCACCGGCGGCCCCACCCCGTACGCGCCGCCCAACGAGGACGACGTCGACTACGGCAACATCACCCTGCGCCACGCCATGGTGAAGTCCGTCAACTCCGTCTACGCCCAGGAGGGCGTCGACGCCGGACTCGCCCGCGTCCGGGAGACCGCCATCAAGCTCGGCATCCCCGACAGCGTCCGCGGCATGGACCCGGCCAACACCTCGATGACCCTCGGCACCGCCACCCCCAGCGCCCTCGACCTGGCCGGCGCCTACGCCACCCTCGCCAACCACGGCCAGGCCCACGCCCCGTGGTCCGTCCAGAAGCTCGAACGGGTCGCCCCCGGCGGCGCCGTCGACGTCCCCAAGATGCCCGACCACAAGGCCACCGACGCCATCGGCCGCACCATCGCCGACTCCGTCACCGACGTCCTGCGCGACGTCGTCAGCCCGCGCGGCACCGGCGCCGCCGCCCTCGACCTCGGCCGCCCCGCCGCCGGCAAGACCGGCACCACCGACGCCAACCTCTCCGCCTGGTTCGCCGGCTACACCCCCGAACTCACCACCACCGTCGGCCTGTTCCGGGAGAACCCGAAGAGCCACGCCAAGGAACCGCTGTCCGGCACGGCCGGCCTCACCCGGATCAACGGCGGCGCCTTCCCCACCAAGATCTGGACCGCCTACATGACCGCTGCCCTGAACGGCACCCCCACCCAGCAGTTCGACCTGCAGGCCGGCCACGGCAACCCGGGCACCGACAACTGGCCCACCACCACCGGCTCCACCAGCCCGAGCGCGAGCACCACCCCCAGCACCGCCCCCACCGGCGCCCCCGCGACCACCACCCCCAGCCACGCCCCCAGCGCGCCCCCCGCCACCGAGCAGCCCGGCCCCGGCGCCCCCAGCCCGCAGAACCCCCAGCCCACCCCCAGCCAGGACCAGCCCACCCCGAGTGCCCGGCCCACCCAGACCCGGCCCACCCGGCCCAGCAACCCGCCCACCGCCACCACCGGGCCCAGCAACCCGGCGACGGCGCCCGCCCAGTGACCCAGCCCTGACCCCTCGCTGAAACCCACGCCCACCCGGACCTACCCGGACGCCAACTCCCGCTCCAGCGGCGTCCGGAACCGCGGCGTCACCCGCACCGCCCCCAGCCAGCCCGCCAGCCGCCCCGCCTCCGCCGCTACCGCCCGCTCGGCCTCCGCCCCGACGTCCCGGAACAGCCGCCACACCACCGCGCCGTCCGCCCGCTGTGCCCAGCCGCCGACCACCTCGCCGCACCACCACACCGTCGGTCCGGCATTGCCCGCCCGGTCGAACAGCGCAGGCACGTCCTCCGGCCGCAGGTACCAGTCCCGCCCGCGCCAGCCCATCACCGCCGGGTCCAGCGCGGGCAGCAGCGCCGCCCACGGCTCCGGGGCCGCCACCGGCCCCTCGTCCCCCGGCAGCACCACGGCCGCCGCGCCGTCCGCCAGCGCCACGGCCCGCGCGTCCACGTCCGCCAGCGCCTTCCGGACGTCCCCCAGCGTCCAGCCCGTCCACCACTTCACGTCCTCGACCGCGGCCGGACCGTACGCCGCCAGCCAGCGCCGCACCACCTCCGCCTTCGCCTCCCGCACCGGCACGTCCGGCCACTGCGGCACCAGCGCCCACGGATAGCTGCTGCTCAGCCACGACCCGCGCGGACGGCACCGGCGCACGTGCCCGTCCGAGGCCAGCAGCCGCAGCAGGCGGCTGCCCACACTCTGCTTGGCCTCGTACGCCTTGCCCGCCGACATCAGCATCGTCTCGCGCAACTGCGGTACGTCGTCGCCGAGTTCCTTGGTCGTCGCCTCGCCGCGAACGGCCAGCGCGGCCAGCACCGCGCGCTCCGTCTCCGCCAGCCGGGCCTCGTCCCAGCCCTCCGCGTGGTCGCGCAGGTGCTTCAGCAGCGTCGCCCGCTCCTTCGCCGCGACCGCCCGCGCGGCCGCCGAACTCACGTACGGGGCGAGGCTCTCCGTCACCGCGAAGATCGTCCGCCGCATCGACAACAGCTTCACCAGCGAGACGGACTCGTACAGCGCCCGGTCCACCTCCGCCGTCGAGGGCTCCGCCAGCCGCGCACAGGCCGACAGGTACACCGTCGCCGCGTCCGTCGCGTGCAGCCCGACCACCGCGTCGGCCACGCCCTCCACCCGCACCGCCCGCACCGAGGGCGCCAACAGCTGCCGACGCCCCAACCGGGCCCGCCGCTCCACATCACCGATCACCCGGACACTCATGCCCGGACCCTAGCGGCTGCCACTGACGAACCCTGCCATTCGCCGCCCCGGCCGCCTACGCCGTGGACCCCGCCTCCGCATCGGCCGCGGACTCGGCCAGCTCCGCGAACTCCGCGATCAGCGGCGACGTCCGCCCCGCCGCCCAGGCCAAGCACACCCGGTGGGGCGCGATGTCCGACACCGGCACGTGCACGACGTCCGAGCGGGTGTAGAAGGCCGCCATCGACAACGGCAGCACCACCATCCCCTCCCCCTCCGCCACGCACTCCAGCTTCTCCTCCACCGTGTCCAACCGCGGCCGGGACCGCTCCGGCCGCCGCCCGGACACCCCCGGCAGATCCCGCCACTCCGGCACGAAGTCCGGATCCTGCAGCAACAGCTCACCACTCAACTCGGCCATCGGAACCGATACTTCACCGGCCAGCCGGTGCCCGGCCGGCAACACCGCCACCCGCGGCTCGGTGAACAGCGGGCGCAGCACCAGACCCTGCCGGTCCACCGGCAGCCGGACGCAGGAGACGTCCGCCCGGCCGTCCAGCACCACCCGGGCCTGGTCACTCCAGCAGGTCCGCAGCACCTCCACCGCCAGCCCGGGATGCCGCCCGCGCATCCCCCGCACCGCCGCCGTCACCGTCACCGTCACGCCGGGCATGAACCCCACCACGAACCGCGCCGGCCCCTCGCCCGACCGCCCCACCCGACGACGCAATGCCTCCGCCGCCGCCAGCAACGGCGGCGCATCCTCCAACAACTGCCGCCCCGCGTCCGTCAGTTCGGTCGACCGCCGGTCACGCCGGAACAACTGCGCACCGAACTCCGCCTCCAGCGCCCGGATCTGCCGCGACAGCACCGGCTGCGCGATGTGCAACCCCATCGCCGCCCGCCCGAAGTGCAACTCCCGCGCCACCGCCACGAAGTACCGCAGCTTCCGCAGATCGACGTCCACCGCCACCCCCACTCCCCGCTCCCGGCTGATACCCCGAGGGTATGACAGCCGACCGAACAGGTCTTGGACCACATCACCCCGCCCGGAGCACGATCGACACACCCCCGAACCACCCCACGAAAGGCACCACCATGGCCCTCAAGGAACAGCACGTCGTCGTCCTCGGCGGCACCTCCGGCATCGGCCTCGCCACCGCCGCCCTCGCCGCCGAACGCGGCGCCCGCGTCACCGTCGTCTCCAGCCGACCGGACAGCGCCCGGCGCGCCCTCGCCACCCTGCCCACCGGCACCACCGCCGAGACCGCCGACCTCACCGACAGCCACCAGGTCAGCGCCCTCTTCGACCGCCTCGGCCCCCTCGACCACCTGGTCTACACCGCCGGCGACCCGCTCGCCCTGATGACCGTCGACACCATGGACCTCGACGCCGCCCGCGCCTTCTTCACCCTGCGCTACTTCGGCGCCCTCGACGCCGTCCGCGCCGCCACCCCGCAGCTGCGCCCCGGCGGCTCGATCACCCTCACCTCCGGCACCGCCGGCCTGCGCCCGGTACCGGGCTGGAGCGTCGCCGCGAGCGTCTGCGGCGCGGTCGAAGGCCTGGTCCGGGCGCTCGCCGTGGAACTCGCACCGATCCGGGTCAACGCCGTCCGGGCCGGGATGATCCGCACCCCGCTCTGGTCCGGCCTGCCCGAGGCCGACCGCGAGCAGCTGTACGCGCAGACCGCCGCAGCCCTCCCCCTCGGCCGGATCGGCGACCCCGAGGACACCGCCGAGGCCTTCGCGTACCTGATGGAACAGCGCTTCGCCACCGGCACCGTCGTCACCGTCGACGGCGGCGGCCTCCTCGCGTAGGGCGCCCGGTCGGAGGAGCAGCCCCGGTCAGAGGTAGAGGCCGGTCGAGCCCTCCGTGTCACCGAAGCGGGTCGCCGCCACCGCGTGCAGGTCGCGCTCGCGCAGCAGCACGTAGGTGGCCCCGCGCACCTCCACCTCCAGCTTGTCCTCCGGGTCGTAGAGGACGCGGTCACCGGGCTCCACCGAGCGCACGCTCTGACCCACCGCCACCGCCTCCGCCCAGGTGCAGCGCTTGGACAGCTCCGCGGTCGCCGGGATGACGATGCCGCCGGTCGAGCGGCGCTCGCCCTCGGCGCCCTCGATGCGCACCAGCACCCGGTCGTGCAGCATCCGGATCGGCAGCTTCTCGCCCAACCGGTCGTGGCGCACCGGGTCGTGGCCGTGGTCGGCATGGGTCGGGTTGTCGTTCGTACTCACGGTCCCGAAGGTACCGCCCCCGGGCGCGGCGTGTGACGTCGGCCCGGAATGCGGAAGGGCCGGGCCGCCCGACGGCGTCCCGGCCTTCCGGCACCACGGTCAGTCCTTGCGGCGCTTGCGGGACGAGGCGAGCAGCACCACCAGGCCGAGGCCGACCACCGCGGCCGGGACGATCCGCTCCTTGCGCGGCTGCCCCTTCTCGTCCACGAACTGCGCCTTGACCTGCTCCAGCAGGCCGTTCGCGGCCACGTACGCCCGGGCCGTCTTCTCCTCGACGGTGGCCATCGCCTTGGCCTTGACCTGCGCGGAGATGGTGCTCGGGTGGATCCGTACGGCCAGCTCGTCCAGGTTCGCCGCCAGCCGGTCGCGGGTGCGCTCGATGTCCGCCTCGATCTGCGCAGCCGTCCGCGCCGGCTTGTCCTGCGTGCTCGCCTCGCCCACTCGGGCCACCCCATTCACTTGCCGATGTAGTCCTGTCGTCCTGTGCGACCAACCCAGTTTGTCAGCTGCCGAGCAGGGACGCGCGGCCCCACCCACCAACGGAGGTAAGTTTGCCGTGGTACGACCGCCCGTCCCAGCCCCAGGAGAGTACGACCGTGACTGAGCGCCTCCAGCCCGGCGACACCGCGCCCGCCTTCAGCCTGTCCGACGCCGACGGCAACCAGGTCTCACTCGCCGACCACCTGGGCCGCAAGGTCATCGTCTACTTCTACCCGGCCGCCCTCACCCCCGGCTGCACCAAGCAGGCCTGCGACTTCACCGACAACCTGGAGGTCTTCGCGGGCGCCGGCTACGACGTCATCGGCATCTCGCCGGACCAGCCGGAGAAGCTCGGCAAGTTCCGCGAGAAGGAGGACCTCAAGGTCACCCTGCTCTCCGATCCGGACCACCAGGTGCTGGAGGCCTACGCCGCCTACGGCGAGAAGCAGAACTACGGCCGCACCTACCAGGGCGTGATCCGCTCCACGATCGTCGTGGACGAGCAGGGCAAGGTCGAGCGCGCCCTCTACAACGTCAAGGCCACCGGGCACGTCGCCAAGCTGCTGCGCGACCTCAAGGTCGAGGCCTAGAAGGCACGGAGCGGTGGCGACACACCCCCCGACCGGGTGTGCCGCCACCGCCGTTCCTCACCTCGGGTGACCGCCGCCGTCGGCGTCAGCAGGCCCCGAGGTCGCTCCAGACGCCCCAGGCGCCACTGGCGGAGGGGTCGTCGCCCTTGGTCCACCACTTGTTCTGGTAGTAGTGCCCCTTCCAGGACACCTTGGTCGGCGTCGCGTAGGTGGTGCCCGCGTCCCAGCCCGGGGCGGCCGCGCAGGCACCGGACGTCGGCGTCGCGGTCGGGGTGGGCGTTCCGGTCGGAGTCGCGGTGACCGTCGCGGTCGGCGTCGGCGTCGGGGTCGGGGTCGGCGTGGCCGTCTGAGTCGGTGTGGGTGTGGGCGTGCCGCCGTCCACCGCGCCCCGGGTCAGGTCACCCTTGATCCCGTACGGCGTCCCGCCCACGTTGACCGTCCAGTTCGACGGCGTGGACACCGGCAGGTAGTAGACGAAGTCGATGTCGACCGAGGCGCCCGGCGCCAGCGACTGCCAGCCCGGCAGCTTGACCGACACCCGGTTGTACGTGCCCTTCAGCCCGCCGACGTTGCCCGGCCCCGGGTTGTCCTGGCGGATCACCTGCAGCCCGAAACCGGACTGGTCCTTGGCGTTGCCCGGTGCCGAGGCGGAGTAGTCGAACTGGAACTCGGTGCCGCCCGGCAGGGTCAGCGTCGAGTTGTTGACGATGTGCAGCTTCGGGTTGATCGGGTAGTTGGAGTCGCCCAGCGCGAAGTTGGTGAACGACACGTCGATCGGCAGGGTCTGCTGCGGCAGCGGCACCGTCGAGCGGACCGCCCCGTACGGGCTCGCCGCCTTGAACTTGTCGTACATCAGCGAGGTGAGCGTCGAACCGGGGACGTACTCGCCCTTGCCGCCGTTGGCGCTGGCGTCCCACCGGTAGTCGCCCGCGAGCTCCCAGATCATCGCGCCGCCGGCGCCCTGGTCGACGATGTAGTCCGCCTTGGCGCCCACCGACTGCTCGTCCTCGGTGGACAGGAACACCTTCTTGGAGTCGTTCCACAGCCACGGCGCGACCAGGCTGGAGCTGTAGTTGCGGGTGTAGCTGCCCTGGAGGGCGGTGTCGGTCACGCCGTACTCGGAGAGGTAGTCGGGCAGGATGCCCTTCTCCAGGTTCTTGGCGTGCCACATCGGGTTCGACCCGGCCGGGGACTCCTTGCCCGCGTCGTCCTTGTCGTTCCAGATGTTGTCGATGCCGACCGCACCGTCACCGCAGGAGGTCAGTCCGGAGCCGGCCGGGCAACCGGTCGCCGGGGCGGTGCCCCAGAGGCCGTTGGTGCCGCCCTGCACGTTCTTGAAGCCGCGGGTGTAGTACGGCAGGCCGACGTTGATCCGGCCGGCCGGCATCGCGCCGCGGAAGTAGTGGTACGACCAGTCGGCGTTCAGGTAGCCGATGCCGCCGTACTGCGCAGTGCCGTACACGTTGGCCGCCGCCAACTCGCCGTCCTTGCCGTCGTCGTAGAGCGAGGCGTTCGGGCCGACGTACTTGTTCCAGGCGCCGTGCAGGTCGTACGACATGATGTTGACGTAGTCCAGGTACTGCGCCACCTGGAAGGTCTCCATGCCGCGCAGCAGGTACCCGGAGGACGGCGCCGCCACCGACAGCAGGTAGTGCCGGCCGTCGGCCGCGCCCGCCTTGTCGAGGCTCTCCCGCAGGGTCTTCATCAGCGCCGCGTAACCCTTGGCCAGCGAACCGCGCTTGGCGTTGGCGAGCTGCCAGTCCAGCGGGTTGCCGGCGTCCTTCATCGAGGTCGGGTACTCGTAGTCGATGTCGACGCCGTTGAAGCCGTACTTGCGGATGAAGTCGACGGACGAGGCGGCGAAGGTGTCGATGCCGGCCTGGTTGACGCTGCCGTCCGGGTTGACCGTCATCGAGTAGAAGCCGCCGGAGTCCACCCGCTTGCCGTCGTCCCCGAAGTAGCCACCGGTCTCGGTCCAACCACCCACCGAGATCAGGGTCTTGACGTTCGGGTACTGCTTCTTGAACTTCGTCAGCAGGTTGAAGTGGCCCTTGTACGGCAGCGTCGGGTCCAGCTGGGCGGCCGGCACCCCCGGGAAGTCGATCCCGGTGGCCTCGTTGGTCGGGCCGTCCGCACCGACGGACAGCTTGTTGTCGCCGCCGACGTGCCCGAAGGCGTAGTTGAGGTGGGTGACCTTGTCCCAGGGGATGTCGCTCACCAGGTAGGGCCGGTCGCCGTTCTTGCCGGTGCGCCAGCCGGTGAAGTACCCGATGATGCGGCGCTGGTGGTCCGCGCCCATCTTCTCGCGCCCGCCGGTGTCGTAGACCGAGCAGTACGGCACGTCCACCCCGGGTGTCCGGTACATCCCGTCCGGACGACAGGCCGAGTTGTCGACGGCCGCCGACGCCTCCGAGGGCGCCGCGCCCAGCGTCGCCATCACCAGCCCGGCCAACGCGGCCGCCGCCACCGAGGCGACACCCGCCCGGGCGGCGGAGCTCTTACGGATCAACACTCGGTCCTCCAGGAGAGAGTGTCGGCGCGTGCCCGTGGGGGAGCACGCACGTGGGGGATTCCAATTGGCGCCGAAGCTATGTGGTCTGAACCACATAGGTCAATAGGTCTGTACCAATTGGTCATCGTTCGGCAAACCCACGACCACCCGTGACCGAACCGCCGCCCGCTCGTCCCCACCGCGGGAGGAAGGGGCACGACAGCTGCCCAAAGAGGCCGCCATGCCGGTCAAGTACACCCGTGGACTGCCGGCCGAGGCCGCAGCCGCCGCGACCACGCTGGACGAGATGCCGGTCGCGCTCGCCGCGAACCGAACCCGTACGACCGCTCCTACCTGCGGCAGCGGATGAGGCGTACGACATCGACGCGTCGCGCCTCCCCGAGCCCGGGACCTTCCACACGGAGGAGCTCCTGCGGAAGGCCGTTGCAGCCTCCCACCGCGTGGCCCGAGTGACCCGCCACCTCAACCGGCGCCAGGCCGGCGGCACGCAGGCCCATGTCGGGCGACGCATCAGGGCTTTCGGAATCGACGCTTCCCACTTCGGCGGAGGCGCGCACAACCGCGGCACGCCCTCACCCCGACGACTGTCGCCGGCGGAACTCCTCGTTCGGCGCCCGGCGGAGGCCAGGCCCAGGCGGGCACCCGGCTTCCGCATCCGCCGAGCCCTGGCGGATCTCGGCGGCCGGAGAAGTGCGAGAGTCGCGGCACGGGCCCTGAACGGCAGGGGCGACCGATGACCCTGGAGGTCGACCAATTCAACGGTGACCGGTCGGACAACCGACCCCGACGACCTCAGGTTGCCCTGCCCGAACTGCCATGCCATCACTCCGACCTACCGCAGGCGGAAGAAGGGCGACCCCACCGCTCGGTGACAAGTGAAACGAAGGTGCCAGCCGTTCCGCACGCCCAGTAACATGATGGCCAGCAGGACAGGCGGCCGTGGCGCAGAGGCGACGCAGACGGTTTAGGTCCGTTGGCCCGTGAGGGCTTGAGGGTTCGAATCCCTTCGGCCGCACTGTTTTTACCTTCACATCGAAGGCCGCGACCGAACGTATCTCGGTCGCGGCCTTCGCTCTTCTCAGCCGATCAGCTCCTTGACCACCGGCACCAGCCCCCGGAACGCCCGGCCCCGGTGGCTGATGGCGTTCTTCTCCTCCGCCGTCAGTTCCGCGCAGGTCCGGGTCTCGCCGAGCGGCTGCAGGATCGGGTCGTAGCCGAAGCCGCCGTCGCCCGCCGGGGCGGTCCGCAGGGTGCCGAGGAGGCGGCCCTCGACGACGCGCTCGGTGCCGTCCGGCAGGGCGAGGGCGGCGGCGCAGAAGAAGTGGGCGCCGCGGTGCGGTTCGGCGATGTCGGAGAGCTGGGCGAGCAGCAGGTTGAGGTTGGCGAGGTCGTCGCCGTGCTTGCCGGCCCAGCGGGCGGAGAAGATGCCGGGGGCCCCGTTGAGGACGTCCACGCAGAGGCCGGAGTCGTCGGCGACGGCGGGCAGGCCGGTGGCGCGGGCCAGGGCGTGGGCCTTGAGGAGGGCGTTCTCGGCGAAGGTGACGCCGGTCTCGGGGACGTCCGGGATCTCGGGGTAGGCGTCGGCGCCGACGAGTTCGACGTCGAGGCCGGCGTCGGTGAGGATGGCGCGCAGCTCGGCGACCTTGTGCCGGTTGCGGGTGGCGAGGATCAGACGGGTGGACATATCGCCCACCCTATCCAGAGGCCGGAATCGATTAACCGGTGCAGACCGAGGTGAGGTTGCCGGCCGCGTCGCCGAGCGGTTTGAGGTCGGGGGCCTGCTTGCGGTCGACGGCCTGCTGGACCTTGTCGGCCTGCTTCTGTAGGTCGGTCACGGCTTTGGCGACGTCGGTGTTCTTGGCGTTCTTGCCGACCTGGTCGAGGTCGCCCTTGAGCTTCTGCAGTGCCTTGCCGGCGGCCACCGAGTCGTTGCTGGAGTCGTCGTAGGCCTTGGTGAGGTCGGCGAGGTCGCCGGTGATCTTCACGGCGGTGTTGCCGCAGTCGACGGCCTTCTGGGCGGCGGAGCAACTCACCATGCTGAGCGGGAGGATCGCGATCAGTGCGGCCGCGGCGAGGGCGGCGGGGCGGGCGATGCTCGAGGCCATCCGGTCCTCCTGGGGGCGCGGGTTCCGCTTGGGGGGACGCGCGCCGCCGGGGGCGCGGTTCCCGCAGCGGGGTGCTGCGGGAACCGTACGGGCTGGGGGCCGGGCGTGTACAGCGGGCCGCCCGGATCCGGGGAGGGGTCAGCCCTCCAGCACCTTGCGCTGGATCTCGTCGAGTTCGGCGCAGCCGAGGGTGCCGAGGTCGAGCAGCCGGTTGAGCAGGTCGCGGTCGAAGGGGGCGCCCTCGGCAGTGCCCTGGACCTCGACGAAGCGGCCGTCGGAGGTGCAGACGATGTTCATGTCGGTCTCGGCGCGGACGTCCTCCTCGTACTGGAGGTCGAGCATCGGGACGCCGTCGATGATGCCGACGCTGACGGCGCTGACGCCGCCGGTGATCGGCTGGCCCTTGGCGCGCAGCAGTTTGCGGTCGCGGGCCCAGGAGACGGCGTCGACGAGGGCCACGTAGGCGCCGGTGATGGCGGCGGTGCGGGTGCCGCCGTCGGCCTGGAGGACGTCGCAGTCGAGGACGATGGTGTTCTCGGCGAGGGCGCGGTGGTCGATGACGGCGCGCAGCGAGCGGCCGATGAGGCGGCTGATCTCGTGGGTGCGTCCGCCGATGCGGCCCTTGACGGACTCTCGGTCGCCGCGGGTGTTGGTGGCCCGCGGGAGCATGGAGTATTCGGCGGTGACCCAGCCTTCGCCGCTGCCCTTGCGCCAGCGGGGGACGCCTTCGGTGACGCTGGCGGTGCACAGCACCTTGGTGTCGCCGTAGGAGACGAGGACGGAGCCTTCGGCGTGCTTGCTCCAGCCCCGTTCGATGGTGATGGGGCGGAGCTGGTCGGGGGTGCGGCCGTCGATACGTGACATAGCCACTGAGCGTAGCCGCTCGGGTGGGTGGTTCCGGATGCGCCTCGGCCCGCCGTTCCCCGGAGCGGGTCGGCGGGCCGCGGGCGGTCGAGCCCGGGTGGCTCAGCTCACATCATGTCCTCGATGTCGGCGGCGATCGGGTCGGCGTCGGTGCCGATGACGACCTGGATCGCGGTGCCCATCTTGACGACGCCGTGGGCGCCGGCGGCCTTGAGGGCGGCCTCGTCGACCAGGGAGGCGTCCTTGACCTCGGTGCGCAGGCGGGTGATGCAGCCCTCGACCTCTTCGATGTTGTCGATGCCGCCCAGACCGGCGACGATCTTCTCAGCCTTGCTGGCCATCTGGTTCTCTCCCTCTGTCTCGGCCCTTCGGCGGCTCTGCCGAGTGCCGTCGTGCGCTGTACTGGGTGGGTCCTCGACCGTCGGGTGGCGAGGTCCGCGCCGGTGGCTGACGCGGGTTCAGCTCTGGTTGCACTGCCGGGCAGCGCGACCAGCATGACCCGAGCCGGTCCGGTCTGCCACGTTAGTCCACTTTTGGCCCATTCCGACGCGCAGGCTCCCGACCGCCACCCGAGGATGACGATCAGCGGGGGCTCGCGTCCCGGTGTCCGGCCTGCGTCCCGAAAAGTGGTCTACACCAATATATGTGTACTCGGATGAACGCAGGAAGGACCCCGGGTGTTCCTGAACCCCGCCCGAGGGTCCCGCAGGGGCTCGCCGGTCGGCAACTGCTCCCGGAGGGCGAAGGATGAGTTCGGCAGGCGCCACGGCCCCGCGGACCACGTGGTGGCACACCTTCTACGGCGGCCTCCAGAAGATGGGCCGCTCGCTGCAGCTCCCGGTCGCGGTGCTCCCCGCGGCGGGCATCCTCAACCGGCTCGGCCAGCCGGACGTGTTCGGCAAGGACGGTCTGGGCTGGAACAACGTCGCCAAGGTCTTCGCGGCGGCCGGCGGCGCACTGCTCGACTCCTCGCTCGGCCTGCCGATGCTGTTCTGCGTCGGAGTGGCGATCGGCATGGCCAAGAAGGCGGACGGCTCGACGGCGCTGGCGGCCGTGGTCGGCTTCCTCGTCTTCTACAGGGTGCTGCACGCCTTCCCAGGGAGCTGCAAGCCGCCGACGGTGCTGGTCAGCGACCAGTGCGTGGACTACTCCTCGGCGAAGGCCGCCGCTGCGACGTACCAGAACCCGGGGGTGCTGGGCGGCATCCTGATCGGCCTGATGTCGGCCTGGCTCTGGGTCCGCTTCCATCGCGTCAGGCTGGTCGACTGGCTGGGCTTCTTCAACGGCCGCCGCCTGGTGCCGATGATCACCGCCCTGGTCGGCATGGTGACCGCGGTGGTCGCGCTGTGGGTGTGGCCGCCGATCGGCCGCGGCCTGAACGACTTCTCGCAGACCCTGGCCGATCTGGGCGCGGGCGGCGCCGGCATCTTCGGCCTGTGCAACCGCGCACTGCTGCTGATCGGCATGCACCAGTTGCTGAACACCTTCGTCTGGTTCCAGTTCGGCGAGTTCACGAAGCCGGACGGCAGCATCGTGCACGGCGACATCCCGCGTTTCCTCGCGGGCGACCCGACGGCCGGCCAGTTCCAGTCCGGATTCTTCCCGATCATGATGTTCGCGCTGCCCGCCGCGGCACTCGCGATCGCCCACTCGGCCAAGCCGCACCGCCGCAAGGAGATCTACGGCCTGATGCTCTCGGTCGGCCTGACCTCTTTCGTCACCGGCGTCACCGAGCCGATCGAGTACTCCTTCGCCTACATCGCCCCGGCCCTGTACGGCGTGCACGCGCTGCTGACCGGCGCCTCGATGGCGGTCACCTGGGGGCTGGGGGTGCACGACGGCTTCAGCTTCTCGGCCGGCCTGATCGACTACGTGATCAACTGGGGACTCGCCACCAAACCGTGGCTGATCATCGTCATCGGGCTCTGCTTCGCCGCCGTGTACTACGCGCTCTTCCGGTTCATCATCGTCAAATTCGACCTGAAAACACCGGGCCGGGAGGACGAGGCCGAAGTGGAGGACGTCACCAAAGCCTGATTCACCCGCCGCTCGCAACGGCGCCCGGAACATCGCCCGGAACATCGCCCACAAAAGGCCCTCGGACCCACCGGTCCGCGGGCCTTCGGCATTTCCGGAAAGGACGTAATTCCCTACCCGGGAGTCACCGAAAAGGTAATTCGGTCGTGATCCGGCCGGACGGCGGGCGCTCGGAACGGGTGCCGACCGCGAGTGGGGACCGTCCCGCCGGGCACGTCCGCGACCCTCCGATCACTCTCGGCAGCCGCCGCACACCCCCGGGAGCGGCCGGATCGTCCGGGCCCGACCCGGTCGGCACCCCCGGCACCGGCCTCGACCCAAGCGCCCCAAGGGCTCCGCGCTTTTTGTTGCGCAAATAGCCAAAATCCCAATCGCGACTGAAATCATGATCGTCGTTCCGCATCCAGGTTTCGATTTCATAGCGCTTCCCGGCGGCAGCGCTATCCGGGGTTCCCCGACTTCTCCACCCGTGCTACAAAACTGGTCTACACCACGTGTGGTGTAGACCAGTTCGCGGTTGGCCCCCTGTGCCCTCCCCCGACCGACCGCCATGCCGTTAGGAACCCACCCCCATGAGTCAGTCTGCGCAGGCACCGGCGCCCGCCACGGCTCCGGCCTCGCCCAGCCCCGCCAAGCAGCTCGGCCAGAACCTCCTCCAGGGTCTGCAGAAGATCGGCCGCAGCCTCCAGCTGCCGGTCGCCGTCCTCCCGGCCGCGGGCATCCTGCTCCGGCTCGGCCAGCCCGACGTCTTCGGCAAGGACGGCCTCGGCTGGGGGAAGGTCGCCCAGGTCTTCGCCACCGCCGGTGACGCCGTGTTCAGCAACCTGGCGCTGCTGTTCTGCGTCGGTGTCGCGATCGGCTTCGCCAAGAAGGCCGACGGTTCCACCGCGCTGGCGGCGCTGGTCGGCTTCCTGGTCTTCAAGAACGTGCTGACCGTCTTCCCGGTCGACGGCACCATCACCGCGGCGCTGCCCGCCGGAAAGCCGCAGGACCCGGGTGTCTTCGGCGGCATCCTCGTCGGCCTGCTGAGCGCCGTGATCTGGCAGAAGTACCACCGCAAGAAGCTCGTCGACTGGCTCGGCTTCTTCAACGGCCGCCGCCTCGTACCGATCATCATGGCCTTCCTCGGCACCCTGCTCGGCGTCGTCATGGGCCTGGTCTGGGGCCCGATCGGCACCGGCCTGACCCACGCCAGCGACTGGCTGACCGGCCTCGGAGGCGCCGGTGCCGGCATCTACGGCGTCGCCAACCGCGGTCTCATCCCGGTCGGCATGCACCAGTTCCTGAACACCTTCTTCCAGCAGCAGGTGGGCAGCTTCACCGACGCCTCCGGCCACACCTGGACCGGCGACATCCCGCGCTTCTTCCACGGTGACCCGACCGCCGGCCAGTTCATGTCCGGCTTCTTCCCGATCATGATGTTCGGCCTCCCGGCCGCCGCCATCGCGATCGCCCACGCCGCGCGCCCCGAGCGCCGCAAGGCCGTCCTCGGCATGATGATCTCCGTCGCGCTGACCAGCTTCGTGACCGGCGTCACCGAGCCGATCGAGTTCTCGTTCATGTTCATCGCCCCGGTGCTGTACCTGATCCACGCACTGCTCACCGGCATCTCGATGGCCGTGACCTGGGGCCTGGGCGTGCACGACGGCTTCGGCTTCTCGGCCGGTCTGATCGACTACGCGCTCAACTGGAACCTGGCCACCAAGCCGTGGCTGATCATCCCGATCGGCCTGGTCTTCGCCGCGATCTACTACTTCACGTTCCGCTTCGCGATCATCAAGTTCAACCTCAAGACCCCCGGTCGCGAGGACGACGACGAGATCGAGGACGTGACCAAGGCCTGACGCCGGTCCCGCCCGCCCCGGAGGCCCCGTCCACCGCCGCTCCCCCAGCGGCCGGGCGGGGCCTTCGGCGTGTCCGGCCCACGACGACGGCGGTTGACGAACCGCCGGAACCCCTGGTCGACTGAAGTCGCGTACGCCTCGTGCCCGTTGGCGACCCGCAGCCACATCGACTTCGGTCGCGTGTGGTCCGCGGCGTTTCGCGGCTGAGCCGCCCCCTCCCCCGCCGCCGCCCGGCTGAGTCCCCGCCCGGCGCCGGGCAGATCGACCGCCTCGTGCAGAGCGACGCCGCCGACGGCTTCGTCCTCGTCCCGCACCTCACCCCGGGCGGGCTGGACGAGTTCGTCGACCGGGTCGTCCCCCTGCTCCAGGACCGCGGCGTATTCCGCACCGACTACGCCGGCCCCACCCTGCGCGACCACCTCGGCCTGCCGGCCCCCGGCCGACGCCGAACCGACGGGGTGTCAGGAGCGGCTCAGAGCTCGTAAACGGCGCCGGCGCGGGCCAGTTCGACCGGGCCGGGGTAGGCGGCGGCGGCGTCGCGGCGGTTGCGCTCGGCGTCGGTCCACGGCGGGATGTGGGTGAGGACGAGCCGGCGGGCGCCGGCGGCGGCCGCGTGCTCGCCGGCCTCCCGCCCGTTGAGGTGGACGGCCTGGTAGGTGTCGCGGCCGTCCAGGTACGCGGCCTCGCAGAGGAACAGGTCGGCGTCGCGGGCGAGTTCGACCAGTTCGGGGCTCTCACCGGTGTCGCCGGAGTAGACCAGCGAGCGGCCGTCGTGTTCCAGTCGGAAGGCGAAGGCGTCGACCGGATGGTTGACCTGCGCGACGGAGACCCGGAACGGTCCGAGCCGGAAGCTGCCCGGGGTGAGCGTACGGAACTCGAACACCTCCTTCATTCCGGGGCTCTCCGGCATGTCGTACGCGCGGGCGAGCCGCTCGGCGGTGCCGGCCGGACCGTACACCGGCAGCAGCCCGGGGCAGCCCTCGGCGCGGTAGTTGCGGGCGACCCAGTAGGCGCACAGGTCGACGCAGTGATCCGCGTGCAGGTGGCTGAGCAGGACGGCGTCGACCTCGTACAGGCTGGTGTACTTCTGCAGCGCGCCGAGCGCGCCGTTGCCGAGGTCCAGCACCACGCGGTAGCCGTCGGCCTCGACCAGGTAGCTTGAGCACGGCGAGTCGGCGGACGGGAAGCTCCCCGAGCACCCCACCACGGTCAGTTTCATCCGAGCCCCTCCGCCCCGACACGTCCTGGCTGCTGTTGGAAAACGGCATCGAAAACAGCATGGAAAACCGCAGGCCGGGCCGGTGGACCGGCCGGTGGTACTGCGTTGGTGTGTTGAGAGTAAGGGCGAACCGGCACTTTGCCCCCGTCCCCGTGCCGGGCTGTGGCTGGAATCACCCAGACCGCCGGGGCGGGGGCAGCGCCGCGGGATCAGCGGTGCCGGGGCCGGTTGCGGGCCCAGGTCCGGATGGTCCCGGGGTACCAGCGGGGATGTCCGCTGCCGTCGATCACGTCCGGTTCCGGCAGCAGCCCGTGCCGCCGGTAGTTGCGGACGGTCTCGGGCTGGACGTTGATGTGCCGGGCGATCTCGGCGTACGACCAGAGTTCGTTGCCGCTCACGAAAGCACCTCCGGGGGGACGGGGGCGGACGTTCGTGAGGCAGCCTTTCCGGGCGGCACCGGGGCGCAGTCGGCAGAACGGGCGTCGTGGCGGATCCGTGACGAACCGGGAGCAACGTACGGACAAATGCTCAACTGTCACAGCCGCCACGGTGGTGGCGTTCACCGCCGGGCCGGTACGGTTCGCCGCATGACTGGCATCTGGGTTGTCCTCCTGGTGGCGGCCGTCGCCGTGCTGGCCGCCGTCGCGGGCGCGCTGCTGCGGCGCACCCGCCCGGCACCGCGCCCGACGAGCCCGACCGGCCCCACCGGACCGCGGCCGCGCCCGAGCACCAAGGCCGGCCCGGAGCCGCAGGAGATCTGGTGGGCCGAGGTGCCGTTCGAGGACGGCCCGGGCTCCAAGGACCGCCCCTGCCTGGTGCTGCGGGTGCACGGCCGGACGGCCACCGTCGCGAAGATCACCAGCAAGCACCACGCGGAGCGCCCGGGCGTGCTGCCGCTGCCGCCCGGTTCGGTGGGCGACCGGCAGGGCCGGGCCAGCTGGCTGGAGACCGACGAGCTGCGCGAGGTGCCGCTGTCGGCCTTCCGCCGCCGGACCGGCACCGTGGACCGGCAGGTCTGGGCCCGGACCCAGGCCGCCCTGCAGCGGAACTAGGCCCAGAGCTGGCCCTGCAGGGCCTCGACCGCCGCCTCGGTGGACTCGGCGGTGTAGATGCCGGTGGAGAGGTACTTCCAGCCGCCGTCCGCGACCACGAAGACGATGTCCGCGCGTTCCCCGGTGGCCGCCGCCTTGCGGCCGACACCGATCGCGGCGTGCAGGATGGCGCCGGTGGACACGCCCGCGAAGATGCCCTCCTGCTGGAGGAGTTCACGGGTGCGGCGGACGGCGTCCGCGGAGCCGACCGAGAAGCGGGTGGTGAGCACCTCGGCGTCGTAGAGCTCGGGTACGAAGCCCTCGTCGAGGTTGCGCAGCCCGTACACCAGGTCGTCGTAGCGCGGCTCGGCGGCGACGATCCGCACGCCGGGGGCCTTCTCGCGCAGGTAGCGGCCGACGCCCATCAGGGTGCCGGTGGTGCCGAGGCCGGCCACGAAGTGGGTGACGGTCGGGAGGTCGGCGAGGATCTCGGGGCCGGTGGTGGCGTAGTGGGCGCCCGCGTTGTCGGGGTTGCCGTACTGGTAGAGCATGACCCAGTCCGGGTGCTCGGCGGCGATCTCCTTGGCCATCCGGACGGCGGTGTTGGAGCCGCCGGCCGCCGGGGAGGGGATGATCTCGGCGCCCCACATCCGGAGCAGTTCGCGCCGTTCCTCGCTGGTGTTCTCGGGCATCACGCAGACCATCCGGTAGCCCTTGAGCTTGGCGGCCATGGCGAGCGAGATGCCGGTGTTGCCGCTGGTGGGCTCCAGGATGGTGCAGCCGGGGGTGAGCCGGCCGTCGGCCTCGGCGCGCTCGATCATGTGCAGCGCCGGGCGGTCCTTGATGGAACCGGTCGGGTTGCGGTCCTCCAGCTTCGCCCAGAGGGTCACCAGGCCGCCGCCGTTGCCCGGCACGGCGGCGGACAGCCGGGGCAGGCGGACCAGCGGGGTGTTGCCGACGGCTTCGAGCGGACTGTCGTATCGCAAGGGAGGCCTCCGGCCACGGCGGTGAGGGTGAAGAGGGCGGCTCCCCCGCCGCCAGACAGCAGGGGCGGGAGAGCCGGGAGACCAGGGCGTCCTAGCGGGCGCCGCCGGCCACGGCGGGCAGGATGGTGACGCTGTCACCGTCGGCGAGGGCGGTGGAGATGCCCTCCAGGAACCGGACGTCCTCGTCGTTCAGGTAAACGTTGACGAAGCGGCGCAGCTCGCCGCCGTCGAGCAGCCGGGCGGCGATGCCGGGGTGCCGGGCGTCGAGGTCGGTGAAGAGTTCCCCGAGGTTGCTGCCGTTGCCCTCGACGGCCTTGGCGCCGTCGGTGTAGGTGCGGAGGATGGTCGGGATGCGGACCTCGATGGCCATGGGTGCGCTCCTGTGCGAGTCGTGGAGATGGGTGGGCCGCAGCGGGCGCGGCGGGGCGGAGGGTGTCCGGGGCTCGGCGCCGCCGGGGAGGTGGCGGGGCCCGGGTGGGGCGGGGCGGCTCTCAGCGGGAGCGCGCGGGCGTGCCGGGACAGATCGCGCCGGCGTGCCGGCACAGGTCGATGTGCAGGCGCGCCACGAGGCGGGTGCCCGGGGCCTGGTTGCTCACATCGACGGAACGCATGGGCTCATCGTATAGATTCCCGGGCCCGCTTCGACATGCCCGTCTCGGGATCCGGATGTTGTTGTTTCGGGTGTTGGGATTCCGCCGTTACGGCACCGGCCCGCCGACCGCTTGCGGCGGGCCGGCGGGCCGCGCCCGGGTGGGCGCCGGTCAGGCCGGGTAGACCTCGACGACCTGGACGTCTTCCTCTGTGATCGCTCCGTCCACGATGCGGAACGAACGGAACTGGTAGGGGTCGTCCTCGCCGTTGCCCTCGGCGGTGGAGACCAGGACGTAGTGGGCGAACGGCTCGGATGCGTAGCTCACGTCGGTGCGCGAGGGGTAGGCCTCGGTGGCGGTGTGCGAGTGGTAGACGATCACCGGCTCCTCGTCCAGGTCGTCCATCTCGCGGTAGAGCTTGAGCAGGTCGCCCGAGTCGAACTCGTAGAAGGTGGGCGAGCGGGCCGCGTTGAGCATCGGGATGAACCGCTCGGGCCGGCCGCTGCCGGCCGGTCCGGCGACCACGCCGCAGGCCTCGTCCGGGTGGTCGGCGCGGGCGTGGGCCACGATCCGGTCGCGGAGTTCTCGGGTGATGGTCAGCATGGTGGTCAGGATGCCACGCCCCGGGAGGCGTCCGCCGGGGCGTCCGAGGCCCGGTCACCGGGTGTCCGCCACCCGGTCGCGGGTGGCCGCGGGCCCGGGGTTCAGCCGCCGCTGCCCGCGTGCAGGTGGTCGTGGGCGAGGCCGTGGACGGACTGCGGGTTGCGGCGCTTGAGGACCTGGTAGCCGATCACCAGCGCCAGCGCCCAGACCGGGAAGACGTACAGCGAGATCCGGTTGTCCTTGTCGAGGGCGATCAGCACCACGACCATGGCCAGGAAGGCGAGGGCGGCCCAGCTGACCCAGGCGCCGCCGGGGGCCTTGAAGGTGGGCGGCGGCAGGTGGCCGGCCCGCCAGGCCCTGCGGTAGCGGATCTGGGAGATCAGGATCATCGCCCAGGTCCACAGCCCGCAGACCGTGGCGACCGAGGTGATGTACTCGAACGCCCGTGCCGGGACCAGGTAGTTGAGCACCACCCCGGCGCCCATCAGCAGGCAGGAGAAGGTGATCGCGAAGGCCGGGGTGCGGCGGGTGTTGAGCTTGGTGAGCCGCCCGGGGGCCTGGCCGCGCAGGGCGAGGTCGCGCAGCATGCGGCCGGTGGAGTACATCCCGGAGTTGCAGGAGGAGAGGGCGGCGGTGAGCACCACGAAGTTGATGATCCCGGCCGCGGCCGGGATGCCGATCTTGCCGAAGGCGGCGACGAACGGGCTGACGCCGGGCTGGAACTCCTGCCACGGGACCAGCGACAGGATGATGACCAGGGAGCCGATGTAGAACAGGGCGATGCGCCAGGGCAGGGTGTTGATGGCGCGCGGCAGGGTCTTCTCGGGGTTCTCGCTCTCGCCCGCGGTGACGCCGACGAGTTCGACGCCCAGGTAGGCGAACATGACGATCTGCAGGGTCATCACGGTGGCGCCGATGCCCTTGGGGAAGAAGCCGCCGTCCTGCCACAGGTGGGTGATCGACGCGGTGTCACCGGCCTTGCTGAAGCCCAGGGTGAGCACGCCGATGCCGATCAGGATCATGCCGATGATGGCGGTGACCTTGACCATGGAGAACCAGAACTCGATCTCGCCGAACAGCTTCACCGAGATCAGGTTGGCCGCGTAGAGGATGACCAGGAAGGTCAGCGCGCTGGCCCACTGCGGGATGCCGGGCGCCCAGAACTTGACGTACACGGCGGCGGCGGTGGTCTCCGCCATGCCGGTGACGACCCAGAACAGCCAGTACGTCCAGCCGGTGACGTAGCCGGCGAAGGGGCCGAGGAACTCCCGGGCGTACTCGGCGAAGCTGCCGGAGACCGGGCGGTAGGTGAGCAGTTCGCCGAGGGCGCGCATGATCGCGAAGATCACCAGGCCGGCCACCGCGTAGGAGAGGATCAGGCTCGGCCCGGACTTGGAGATCGCGGTGCCGGCGCCGAGGAAGAGGCCGGTGCCGATCGCGCCGCCGATCGCGATCATCTGGATCTGGCGGCTGCCCAGCCCCCGTTCGTAGCCCTCCTCGTCCGGTTTCGCGTCGACCACCTGGTCGTAGATCTGCTCGGCCATGGTCACCGTCCTTGGAGGGCCTCGTTTGTGGGGAGAAGTCGTACCACGCCCGATCCGGATGCCGGTGTTCATCTGAGCGATATTTGAGCATGTCCTGCTAGCTTTTGCCCGTTTTATGGGAAAATGCCCCGGCCGATCGTCCACATACTGGACTGAACGGCCGGGGCTTGCCCGAAAGCGGGCAGGATCGACGGACAGGACGTCGAGCGGAGCGCACGGGCAGAGCACGCCGAGCAGACGGTGGAAGCCGCCCCCGGTCAGTCGGTGATCGCCTCCAGCAGCGACTCCTGGAGCGCCCCCAGCCACAGGTAGGCCATCACCAGCGGCTTGCGCTCGTCGCCGTCCGGCAGCCCGTAGAGGCCCTGCTCGTCCTCCTCTGCAATCTCCAACCGCGCCCCGAGGGTCAGCCGCAGGTCGTTGAGAGCGCCCAGCCAGCGCAGGCAGTCGGGGGCGGCCAGCTTGAGCATCCCGCCACCCCCGAGGCCGTCCAGGCTCCGGACCACCTGCAGCGCGTCGTCCCGCTTTCGGGCCCGCAGGTCCAGCTCGGTGTAGCGGCGGAACTCGGCGGCCGCGGCCCGCGTCTCGTCGTCCTCCGGCGCGCCCGGGCCGCCGTAGGCGTCCGGGAAGAGCCGGGCCAGCGCCGGATCCGCGGGGGCCTCGGACGGGCCCTCGGCGAACAGCGCCGCCAGCGGGTCGTCGCCCGCCCCGCCCGGGCCGGGGCCGATCAGCTCCAGCATCTGCACTTCCAGCGAGCGCAGGATGGAGGCCTCCACCTCGTCCAGCGCGATCGCCGCGCCACCATCGCCGGTGCTCTCGAACAACCCAGCCATCTGTATCGGTCAGCCCGTCTTCGTCGTCTTCGGCCGCGCCGCCGGGCCGGCGGGCGGTCAGTCAGCTGTGCGCCGCTGGGCGGTCAGTCGTGCTGCAGCGTCGCCCACAGGCCGTAGCCGTGCATCGCCTGGACGTCCCGCTCCATCTCCTCGCGGGAGCCGCTGGAGACCACCGCCCGGCCCTTGGTGTGCACGTCCATCATCAGCTTCCGGGCCTTGTCCTTCGGGTAGCCGAAGTAGGCCTGGAAGACGTACTGGACATAGCTCATGAGGTTGACCGGGTCGTTGTGCACGATGGTCACCCACGGCGTGTCCGGTTCCGTCACCGGCTGTCCTTCGACCTCCGGGCGCTCGATCTCCACGGGCGCGACACTCACCGCGGGGCCTCCTCGCTGCACACTCGTCCGTTGCTCCTCAAGCCCCATGCTGCCATCCGGGGGACACCCGGGCGATTCCGACCCGGGTCGCGCCGCGAGAAATCGTCACTCTGACGCTAAGTGGTAGTAGCATCATCCGCATGGACGCCACTTCAGTGCGCGCGGCCGGTTCGACCGCGCTCCTCACCGACCGCTACGAGCTCACCATGCTGCAGGCCGCCCTGCGCAGCGGGGCCGCGCACCGCCGCTCCGTCTTCGAGGTGTTCACCCGGCGCCTGCCCAGCGGCCGCCGCTACGGCGTCATGGCCGGCACCGGCCGGGTGCTGGACGCCGTCGAGAACTTCCGCTTCGACACCGCCCAGCTGGACTGGCTGTCCGACCAGGGCGTGATCGACGAGGAGACCCTGCGGTTCCTCGCCGACTACCGCTTCCGCGGCGACATCCACGGCTACCCCGAGGGCGAGGTCTACTTCCCCGGCTCGCCGGTGCTCACCGTCGAGGGCAGCTTCGCCGAGACGGTGATCCTGGAGACGGTGATCCTCTCGATCCTCAACTTCGACTCCGCCGTCGCGGCCGCCGCCTCCCGGATGACCGCCGCGGCCGGCGGCCGGCCGGTGATCGAACTGGGCGCCCGCCGGGCCCACGAGCAGGCCGCCGTCGCCGCCGCCCGGGCCGCCTACGTGGCCGGCTTCGCCGCCACCTCCGACCTGGAGGCCGGCTACCTCCACGGCATCCCCACCACCGGCACCTCCGCGCACGCCTTCACCCTGGTCCACGACAGCGAGCGGGACGCCTTCCGGGCCCAGGTCGAGTCGATGGGCAAGGGCACCACCCTGCTGATCGACACCTTCGACCTGCGCGAGGCCGTCCGCACCGCCGTCGAGGTCGCCGGGCCCGAACTGGGCGCGGTCCGGATCGACTCCGGCGACCTCATCCTGGCGGCCCACCGGGTCCGCCGTCAGCTGGACGAACTGGGCGCCGACCAGACCAGGATCATCGTCACCTCCGACCTCGACGAGTACGCGATCGCCGCCCTCGCCGCCGCCCCGGTGGACGGCTACGGCGTCGGCACCAGCCTGGTCACCGGCAGCGGCCACCCGACCTGCGCGATGGTCTACAAGCTGGTCGCCCGCGCCGAGACCCCGGAGGGCCCGCTGGTGCCGGTGGCCAAGCGCGCGGCCGGCGGCAAGACCAGCATCGGCGGCCGCAAGTGGGCCGCCCGCCGGCCCGACGCCGAGGGCGTGGCCGAGGCCGAGGTGGTCGGCACCGGTCCGGTCCCCGAGGAGCTGCGGCCGCACCTGGTGCAGGTACCGCTGGTGCTGGCCGGCGAGGCCGTCGGCCGCGAGCCGCTGGCCGCCGCCCGCGACCGGCACGTCCGGGCCCGGGCCGCGCTGCCGCTGTCGGCCACCCAGCTCTCCAAGGGGGACCCGGTCATCCCGACCGAGCTGATCGACTGATCCGCTCCGGTCCGCGCGGGCCGCGCCGGGCCGCGCCGGCCGGCGGCGGTCCGCGCGGCCCGCCTTCGGACTCCCGTCGCGCCCGCCGCGTAGGCGGGAGTCCGAAGACGGGCCCCAAGCCTTCCGCCCCCGCGCGCCACTCCCTAGAGTCAGCCGTAGAGTTCCCCTGGAGTTCCTCCCGAGCCATCCGGCGTTCGCGAGGACCCCGCCACCGGGGCGCACCGCCCCCACATCCGAGGATGCGAACCATGCACCGGGCACTGATCGTCGTCGACGTGCAGAACGACTTCTGCGAGGGCGGCAGCCTGGCCGTCGCCGGCGGCGCCGAGGTGGCCGCCGCCATCACCGACCTGATCGCCGAGTCCTCCCCCGGCTACCAGCACATCCTCGCCACCCGCGACCACCACATCGACCCGGGCGGGCACTTCTCCACCGAGCCGGACTACGTCACCAGTTGGCCGGTGCACTGCGTGGCCGGGACGGAGGGGGTGGGCTTCCACCCCAACTTCGCGCCCGCGGTGATCTCCGGGGCGGTCGAGGCGGTCTTCGACAAGGGCGCCTACTCGGCGGCCTACAGCGGCTTCGAGGGACTGGACGAGAACGACCGCGGGCCGATGGAGTGGCTGCGCGAGCGCAAGGTCGACGAGGTCGACGTGGTCGGCATCGCCACCGACCACTGCGTACGGGCCACCGCCCTGGACGCCGCCCGGGCCGGCTTCACCACCCGGGTGCTGCTGGACCTCACCGCCGGCGTCGCACCGGAGACCACCGCCGCCGCGCTGGAGGAGCTGCGGGCGGCCGGAGTCGAGCTGGTCGGCGCGCCGGTGGTCCGTCCCGCCTGAGCGTTCGTACGGAATGCGGAGCACGGACGAGCGTTCAGCCAAGGCGCTGACGAGCGTTCGCACGGAGCGCGGACCGGCCTCAGGCCACCATCAGCTCCACCACGTCCGTCCCGCCGACCCGGTAGGCCTCGCGCAGCTCCCCGCCGACCGCGTCCGGGTCGGCGGCCAGCCGGGCCCCGGAGACGTACACGACCCGGATGCCCAGGTACTCCATCCGGTGCTGGCCGCCCCGCACCCAGGCGGCCTCGCCCTCGCTGACGCAGCGAAGGTCCGAGTCCACCTCGACCGCGACGCCCTGCTCCGGCCAGTAGAGGTCCGGGACGCCGATGTAGGTGCCGCCGCGCATCCGCAGCTCCGGGGTGGCCAACGGGGCGGGCAGCAGCCACTCGTCCACCAGCCGGTCCACCTGCTCCAGCACGAAGTCCCGCTCGGCGGCGAGGAGTTCATCCAGGGCGGCGCGCACCCGGGGCTCCCCGGTCAGCCCGGACTCGACCAGCTCGGCGGCCAACTCCCGTACCGTGCACCGGGCGTCCGGTCGGGACACGGCCTCCCGCAGCAGCTCGCGGACCGGCACCGGGTCGCCCGCCGGAGCGCCGTCCACCGTCCACTCGGCCAGCGCGTCGGCGACCGCCCGGGCGACCGGCGCGCAGGCCAGTCCGTGCACCGAGCGGGCCTCCAACTCCCGTTCGGTGCGCCGGATCCGCACCTCACCGGCGTCCTTGAGCCGGCGTTGCCGGGGCACCAGGACGTCCACCCCGGTCACCGCGGGCAGCCGGGGCACGGCCGCGAAGCCGTACAGCGCCAGCGCGGCCGCGCCGGTGATCACCGCGCCGTCCCGACGGCCCTCCTCCCGACCGTTCTGCGCCGCGTACAGCAGCGCGGCCCACATCCGCTGCTCCGGGGTGGGCTCGCCGGACTGCAGCAGGTAGACCCGGGGCAGCAGCCGCTGCCAGGGGCCGCCCCGGCGGCAGTGCTCGGTGATGACCCGGGCCGGCACGCCCCGGGCACGCAGCTGGCTCGCGGTGACGACGTTCTGCTGACGCTTCGCCAACTCCTCGAGGGACGGCGGCGGCGAGGGAATCCGGTAGCTCATGCGCTCACCATCCCCAACCCCGGCGACCCGCGTGCGACAGCCTGACGCACCGTTACCCAACCGTCGCGAAACCGGGATCAGCCTGCACTAAAGTCCTCATACCCTCACTCATTTGGAGTAAATGACGTTCATATGGCTATCGGATCTGATCGAAAACGACTGCCGACCTGGCCGCCTGACCCAGAGTGATCAAGGGCATACGGCGAGGGACCCGCCGGGCGTCAATCGCACCTCTCGGATTGCCTAGGCTTACGTCATGTCACGTGACGAGACCGCCGGCCTCCGCGCGGCCCAGCTCCGCCTCGGCCGTCTGCCCGGATACGTCCGCCGCCCGGACCCGGCCCGCCGTAGCGGTGAGAAGGGCCATACGTACAAGAAGGGCTGGGAGGTCCGCTTCACCGCCCGGAGCGAGGCCGAGATAGCAGAGATCCGCGACCTCGTGGTAGCCGCCGGGTTCGCCCCGGCCAGACCCTTCTTCAAGGGCCACCAGCTCATCCAGCCGGTCTACGGCATGGCCGCCGTGCAGGCCTACCTGGCCGCTAGACAGGCGGCCGAGGAACACGCCGAGCGGGTCGAGCTCGGCCGCCGGCGGCGCGCGGCGGGGGCGCGCACCGGCGCGACGCACACCGGAGGGGCGCACCCGGGCGGCGGGCACGCCACCGGGGGGCACGCGACCGACCCGCACACCACCGGCCCGCACACCACCGGTGACCATGCCGGGGGCGCGCACCCGGGCGGCGGGCACAGCACGACCGCCCACGTCCCCGGAACGCCCAGCACCCACCGGTGCGAGCGCGAGGAGGCCGCCGCAGGGGCCGCCGCAGCGGCTGCGGCCGCGGCCGCCGTGGCCGCCCAACTCGCCCGGCGGCGGGCCGTCGAGGCCTTCCCCGCCCAGGTCGAACGCGGCCACACCGCCGACGACCGGATCTCCCCGACGGAGCCGCTCCCGAACTCCTGACCGGGCGGACCCGCGCCGCCCCGCCCCGCGCCCCGGTCGCCGCAGGCCGCCGGGGCGCGTTCGACGCACCCACCCCCGCCCGCCCCGGCGCAACCCCCGCCGTGAGTGCGGTCGCACAGGTGGTAGTGCGGACGCGACTTCGCGCCCTGGGCGTGGACGCCGGACCCGACAGGCCCTACGGTGGCACCTCAACTGCCGTGCGACCACAGCCGTCCCACACCCTCTGACCAGCCGCGACACGCTTCCAGCCGCACTCCCAGCCACGCCCCCAGCAGCACTGCGCAGCACTCCCCCGACCGGCCCCGACCGGCAGTACCGCCGCCACACCGCACCGACCGCCACCGGAACCGGACGAGCGGCGGCGGGTTCCGGGCATTCCATCAGATTGGTCACCCAGCGCACCGAGGGCCTACCGTAGAGTGAGCACAGACGATCGACCGTCAGAAACCCATCTCCCTTGCCGAGAAGACGAGATGACCAACCGTCATACGAGCGCCGCCGGCCCTCCCCCGAGGGCCGACGAACCGGAGGACGTACCGCTGGAGTTCGCGGCCTTCTGCGAACTCCACCGCCCCCGGTACCTCAGCTACGCCCGGGTGTGGCTGACCGAGCACGCCGACGCGGCCATCGCCGTCCAACACGCCTTCGCGGAAATCGCCGTCCAATGGCGGGAGTTGCTCACCAGTCCGAACCCCACCGCGCTCGCCTGGCAGATCCTGCGCGGCACCGTCGCCGACCACACCCGGCAGGCGGCCGCCGCCGAACCCGACCACCACCCCGCCGACGACGATCTGGCGATCCTCCACTACGTCGTCGGCCTCGCCGCCCCGGAGATCGCCGACGTCATCGGCACCGACACCGCCAGCGTCGCGGGCCGGCTCCGCCGCACCATGCTCCGCGAGGCCTCCGGCTGGTGAGCCGCGGCGCCAGGCTCCGGAGGCGGCCTCGGAGCCGGTCTCAGACCCGTTCTCATCCCCGGCCTCAGAACCGATCTCAGACCCGCCTGCCGGTCACGTCGAACAGGTGGTGCACCGGGTCGTGGATCAGGTAGCGGGCGAAGGACTCGACGGTGAACCGCGCCCCGTCGCTACGGGCCCCGGTCCGCCGCCACTGCTCCCCCGACACCTCCTCGAACGCCACTGCCAGCGCCTCCCCGGCCTCCGCCAGCTCCGCCGCCACCAGTTGCGGCCGCTGCTCGTGGTAGCGCTCGGCGACCGCCGTCTCGTCCTGGTCCCAGTTCGGGAACAACGGGCCGTCCTGATCGAGCATCAGCCCCAGCCGGACCAGGAACAGCCGGAAGACGTCCCGGACGTGGCAGGCGTACTCCAGATCCGACCAGACCTCCGGCCGCGGCCGGCGGCGCAGCCCGTCCTCGTCGCCCGCCAGCACCGTCAGCCAGGCCGCCGCATTGGCCCGGATCATCCCGGCGACGTCCGCGGGCACCACCCCAGGGGTGTCCAACCCGCAGTCGGGACAGGGGCGTTCCAGCACCCAGGTCCAGTCCTTGGTGTCGGGGACGATCGCGTCGGCGGGGCTCACGAGGTGCTCAGGAGTGCTCATGGGCCCAGCATGGCCGCCCCGCGGACCGGCCCACCAGCGGCAAGGGCGCCAGCGAGCGCCGAAATGCTGCCAGACCGGGCCGTACCCGCGGTCAGGCCGGTCAGCCTGATAGAGCCGGGCGGTCAGGGCGGTCAGGGCAGTCAGGGCAGTCAGGGCAGTCAGGGCAGTCAGGGCAGTCAGGGCGAGTCGCGCTCGTACTCCAGCCGGGCCGCCAGCAGACCGTCCAGGTTCTCGCGGCTCCACTCGCACACCGCGTCCATCGGCCCGAGCAGCGTCCGCCCCAACGGCGTCAGCGAGTACTCGACCCGTGGCGGATTCCCCGGGTACTCGGTGCGGACCACCGCGCCGTCCCGCTCCATCGAACGCAAGGACTCCGTCAGCACCTTCGCGGTGATGCCCGCCAACGGCACCCGCAGCTCCGAGAACCGGCGCGGCCCGCCCTCCAGACAACGGATGATCCGCCATGCCCACTTCCGGCTGCCCAGCACCGGCACCGACTGCACCCGACAGTCAGCCGAAAAGAAGTCCGCCGGCAGCGGCGCCGGCACGGTCTGCGTCATGCCACCGACCGTACCCGGGCGACCGGCCACGGCGAGGACGGTTCCGTTGAAGTAACCGGCACCCCCCGGTCTACCGTCACCGCACCGGCGGACGACAACGCCCGCCACCGGCCCACCGGAGACCCCCATGAGCAGTACCGCAGCCCAGCAGCACCGCGCGGACGTCATCGTCTACGGCGCAGGCGGACAGGTCGGCCGCGCCGTCATCGTCGAAGCCCGCCGACGCGGCCTCACCGTCACCGCCGCCGTCCGCGACCCCGAACGCCACGCCGACCTCGCCGCCGACGGCGTGGCCCTGGTGTGCTGCGACGTCACCGACCCGTCCGCCGTCGCCGCCACCGCCACCGGACACCCCGCCGCCGTCAGCTCCGTCTACACCCCCGACACCCCCTCCGGCGAGTTCTACCGCGCCGCCACCAGCGCCCTCGTCACCGGCCTCGGCCGGGCCGGCGTACCGCGCCTGCTCAGCGTCGGCGTCGCCACCACCCTGCAGACCGCCCCCGGCGTCGCCGTCCACGACGACCCCGAGTTCCCCGAGGCCTACCGCACCTTCTCGCTCGGCCACACCGCCGCCCTCGACCTGCTGCACGCCTCCCCCGCCACCCTCGACTGGGTCGTCGTCACCCCGCCGATGGACCTCGACCGCACCGCCCCCGGCACCGGTCACTACCGGGTCAGCGGCCCCCGCGTCCTCGGCCCCCGGATCGCCCAGGCCGACCTCGCCCTCGCCATCGTCGACGAACTCACCACCCCCACCCACCACCGGGAGCAGATCGCCGTCGCCGAATAGGCCCCGCGCCGAAAGTCCCGGCATCCTGGGCGCCCGCCAGACCCACCACTGGGACGACCGCTACCGGGACGTCCCCCACTTGGCCGCCGCCCTACGCGACGACCGGCTCGGCACCACTCACCGACCCGGCCCCCCGTAGGGCGGCTGCGGCGGATACGGCGGCGCCGCAGCCGATGCCCGCTTCCGCCGCCGCGACATCACCACCGCAGCCGCCGACGCCCCCACCACCACGGCCCCGGCCGCCACCGCCGCGACCACCAGCCCGGTCACGTCACCGCCCCCGCCACCGGAACCGGCCTCGGGGGCCGGAGGCGCGGAGGGCTGGTCCGTCGCATCGGTGTCGTCATCGCTCGGCGGCGTGCCGTGCGATTCCACCCGCTTCAGCAGCGGGTTCTCACGGGGTCCGTCGTCCACGGCCGGGTTCGCCTCCAGCGCCTTCGCGGGCGAGACGATCCCGTAGCCGTAGTGGTTGTTGGGCACCACCGTCCCGTTGGCGGGAGGGGTAGCCGTCTTGATCATCCGATTGATCACCTGCCCGGCAGACAGGTTCGGGTACTTGGAGCGGATGAGCGCGGCGGTCGCGGAGACGTACGCGGTGGCTTCGGACGTGCCGTCGCCAGCGCCATAACTCGTCGACGATTTGGCTGTGGCGAGATAGATGTCCACGCCAGGCGCGACGAGTGTGGTCTCCGGACCTGGGGTGGAACGGTCCCATACACCCCCTTTGGAGTCCACGGCTCCTACGGCCACAACCCCCGGGAAGGCGGCCGGGTATCGAATGCCGTCCAAGTCCTCGCCGAAGTTTCCGACGGCGGCAATCAGCACGACATCCTTCGAAACTGCGTAGTTGACGGCTTTTCGCAACTCTGAATCGAGGCGGAACTTCCCTCCAAGAGACAAGTTGACGATCTTCGCACCATGGTCGACCGCAAATCGGATCGCGTCCGCGAACCCGGTCTGCTGGGGGTTGGAGCCATCGTCTTCTGTCCCCACCTTCACCGGAAGGATCTTGGCCTTAGGGGCCAACCCCATGACTCCTGCTTCCGGGCCGTGCCCGTGCCCCGCAATCAGGCTCGCAATTCCGGTGCCGTGACCCTTGTTGTCTACGCGACCGTCAGAATTTCCACCCGAGTAGTCGGCTCCGGGCAGAATCTGCCCGGTCAGATCCTGGTGATCCTGGTTCACCCCGGAGTCGATCACTCCGACGACAACCCCGTCGCCCTCACTGACCGACCAGACGTCCGACTCAGCGCTGAAGGTCTTCAGCGCCCACTGATGGTCTCTGATCTGATCAGCTGACGCTCCTGGTGCGGCAGCGGCCCAGACCAATGCTCCTGCGGCGAGAACCGCAGTACCGCGCGTCAGCAGACGGCTCGTCAAACCCGGTCACCCCAACTCAACATTCAGATCACCAGTCCGTCTACGGACCGGCCTCATTCCACCACGTTCGGGTTGGCCGGCTTGTCTGACGCCCAGGTCTCATCGTCCTCGACGAGGAAGTCCGGGCGCTTGCCGCCGTTTCCTCGTTCCTTCTTGCGGCGCTGCGCTTCACTCATCGGGATGCCGGGAGACATGACGCCAGTCCCGTGGGCCCCCGGTTCGGCGCCGACCCGATTACGAGCCCCCAGCCCGGACCCGCCTTCGGTGAAGGACTGTTTGCCGGCTCCAGTGCCCGGTGGCGTCGTCTCCCGGACAGCGCCACCGGGCCGGGCCATGGAGCCGCCCGCCTGCTGGGCTCCGGACACTTCACGGCCACCGGCGCCGATGCCCGGATACGCGCCGACGGGAAGCTCCTTGCCACCGAAGCCGGTCTTGCTCCGACCGAAGTCAGGCCCGATCGGGGTGCTCTGCGCGGTCGGCCCCGTAGAAGTGGCGAGCGGCTGACCCCCGCCGGCCGCTACCGGCCCGTTCGAAGGGCCCGTAAGCGCGGTGGCACTCAGGCCAGACGTCTGGGTCCCGGAGGTGACGGGAGCAGACGCACTTCCGCCGGGACGAGACGCCGGAGTTCCTGAGATACCCGTATTGGGAGCACCGCTCGTCATCGTCGACGACTTCTGCGGGGCTTGTGCCGTCCCGCCCTTGATCCCGGAATCCGTCGGGGCAGCTGCGTTCCTCGGCGAAGAGCCGGGAACCGCCGATGGCGCGGAGGACTTCGACCGCTGCGACGCAGGACCGGACGCCGACCTCACCGACGTTTCCCCAGCACCGAACGAGGTGCCCGAAATCACCGCAGCTGCCATGGCCGCCGCCCCACTCGGGTCGTTCTGCGTTCCGACGTCACGGGTGTCGTCCCCGTACACTCCCGGCTTCGCCGGCGGCTTGGAGCCCAGCGACGTCGGAGCCTTCAGGGTCGGCGTCGCGATGCGGTAGTGCATCGCGAGGGTCTGCATGACCGCCGCTGCCTCGGCCTTCTTCCGGTCGGTGATCTGGATGTGGTCGTCCTCGCTGCTGAAGAAGTCGCCGACCTTGTCCTTGAACTGGTCCCAGTTGCCGGGTTCTTCGGGCATGTCGCGCTTGGCCTTGGCCATCGCCTCGGACATGTTGTGCAGCGTGTTGGCCGCGTCGTTGGCGTAGGCGGCGGCCTCGTTGATGTTGCCGGCGAGGGTGAGCATCGCGGCGTGGAAGGAGTCGCTGGAGGTGCCGTCCCAGGAGGTGGCGGCCTCGGTGCTGGCGTTGGTGAGGGTCTTGCGGATCTCCTTGAGGGTGGTCGCGGCCTTGCGCCAGGGGTCGCCGGCGGCCATCACCGCGCCGGGGTCGAGGGCCTGTGCCATCTTGCGGAGATCGGCGTGGCTGTACTTGGTGAAGTCGGTGTAGACCACGGGTGGTTCACCTCCGGTCGGTGGTGGGTCAGATGGTGGCGTTGCCGCGCTTGGCCGGGACCTGGTTCGCCTGGTAGGCGACTTCGCTGGTGGCGGAGGGCTGGGCGACGGACCAGCCGTCGCCGGACAGCGTGAGCTTCCGGCTCACGTGCTGGTCGTGCTCCTCGTAGTTGGTCGCGGTGAGGTCGGCCTTCTTCTGGGCCTCGTCGATCGCCTGCTGAAGCTGGTTGAGCACGTCGCGCAGGGCGTCCCGCATGGTGCTGTAGCGGCCGTGGATCTCGGTGGCCTCGGCGAAGGTGCCGAAGGCGCTCTTGCCGAGGCCGCTGCGTCCGTGGGTGGCGCTGCCGTTCGCGTCCTTCTCGAATTCCTTGAGCAGGATCCGTACTTGGCCGGCGAAGGTGCGCAGTTGCTCGATCTCGACCCGGTAGCCCTGGTTGGCTCCCCCGGTCGATCCGGTCCCTGATCCCATGGCGGCGCCCCCCGCGCGTCCGTTCCTGGCGGTCGGGGCCGGGCCCCGGTTGTCTCATGTCTAACACACCGGGCCCGGATCCCGCCGGGGGCGGGGTCAGTTCGCAGGCGTCCCGGTGTCGAGGGCCGCGGTGAGGGCGCGGCGGCAGAGGGAGTCGGCGTGCCGGGTGGTTTCGGGCAGCCGGTAGCGGTCGGCGAGGTCGAGGGTGGTGCGGACGGCGGTGTCGAGGCCGATGCGGTGGCCGACGGAGACGTAGACGGGTTTGACGCCGGGCCGGGTGCGGACAGCGCGGCCGACCTCCTCGCCGGTGGCGGGGTCGGTGAGCGGGGTCCAGGAGCCGCGTTCCGGGGCGGGGTCGTGGTGGTCGAAGGTGAAGGGGGTCTTGGCGACGCCGAGGGTACGCAGTCCGGTGAGGACGCCGAGGTGGCTGGCGAGGCCGAGGCGGCGCGGGTGGGCGAGGCCGTAGCCGTCGCAGACGACGGTGTCGGGGGTGCGGGTGAGGGCGGCCAACGCGTCGAGGACGGCGGGGAGTTCGCGGAAGGCGAGTAGTCCGGGGACGTAGGGGAAGGCGATCCGGCCGACGGCGGTGGCCTCTTCGACGACGGCCAGGGTGTCCCGGTCGAGCAGGACGGCCGCTGCGGCGACGAGGTCGTGGTCGTCGTCGTAGGCGACGTCGACGCCGGCGATCAGCCGGTACGGGGTGTCGTCGTCCTGAGCGCGGACGAGCGGCCGCAGCCGTTCCTGTACGGCGAGCGCCTGGGCCTCGGTGGTGGGCCAGTCGGCGGGGATGGGCACGGTCGGTTTCCCCCGGTCTGCTTGGTGCGGGTCGGACTCCACCGTACCGAGGTGCGTGGACGACCCCGGGGTGAGTCCGTGCGCCCCCTGTGCCCCCGGGCTCGCGGACTAGCCTGGTCGTACCGAACTCCCTTGCCGGGTAAGACTTCTGGCATTCGGCACTATTCCCGCCCGTTTCCCCCGACGTGCGAAGGGCCCCCGCCATGCCGCGTCCGTCCGCTGCCCAGTTCTGCCTCGGCTCGTTCACCGTCGTCGCCACCACGGTGGCACTGCTGGCCGTTTCCGGCGCCTCGGGCGTCCTGGAGGTCGCGGTGCTGGTCGGGTTCGCGCTGGCGCTCGGCACCGTGGTGACGGTGCTCTCGGTGTCGGTCTCGGCCCGTTCGGCCGCGCCGGCCGGCCGGTCCGGAGCCTCCCCGGCGACCGCCGGGCGCGAGTACGCCCGGCAGCGCTGATCCGCCGCCGGGCGCCGTCCCGCCGCCGGGTTCAGATCTCGGTGGTGACGACCACGGTCTTCGCCGCCTTGTCGTGGATGCACTGCCGGTAGGGCTTGTCGAAGACGCCGAACAGGCCGTCGACGACCCACCACAGGGCGGCGCAGCACACGACGGCCGGGAGGATGTAGACGGCGGCCCTGGTCCAGGCCGCGGCCGGACTGGGCGAGTTGCCGTCGATCAGCATGGCGACGCGGATCTTCATCGCCTTCTTGCCGAGGGTCTGGCCGTCCCGGCTGAGCATCAGGGCCTCGTAGACGAGGTAGATGGCGCAGCCGAGCCAGAAGGCCTCGGTGGTGCCCTGGCGGGTGCTGAGGTCGACGAAGGGGCCGACGATGATGACGCCGACGGCCTGCACGAGGACGTAGTCGATGAGGCGGGCGAGGATCCGCTTGGGCCAGGTGCCGATCGGCGGCATGCCGGGGACGGGCCCGCCGCCGGGGGTGTCGTACGCGCCGGGGCCGGGGCCGTAGCCGGGCGGGGGCTGGTCGTACGGCTGGCGGCCACCGTAGGGGTTCTGACCGGGGGTCGGCCCGCCGTAGCTTCCCCGGTAGGCGCCGGGGCCTTCGGTGGGGGTGCCGGACGGGGTGGGGCCCGGCGGTTCGCCTTCCGGTGTGCCGCCGCCCGGGGGCGGCGGCTGCTTGTCGAAGGAGGGCTGACCGCCCCCCTCCGACTGGGGGCCTGAGGGGTCGTGGGTGCTCATCCCTCGAGTAGAACATCACACATTCGCAAGGTTTGGGACATTTTGTCCCGTTTTGATCCTGCCCGACGGCCCGCCTCACTCGCGGACCACCTCAGCCGCGGACCACCCGGGTGCGAGCCGCCCGGTCCTGCCAGCCGCGCCGCGCCGGACGGTCGAACAGCGGCCAGACCAGGCCGAGCAGCAGCACCACGCCGACCTGCCGGACCACCCACCGCAGCAGCGAACGGCCGAGGCTCAGCCCGCTCCGGGCACCGGCGGCACCGGCGTCCACCACCCGGATCCGGGCCAGCCGTTTGCCGAAGGTCTGGCCGGTCCGGGCGATCGGCAGCACCTCGTAGACCAGACTGACGAACACCAGGATGCCGATCAGGGCGGCGAGCTTGCCCAGCACCACGTCGTCCACCAGCCAGACCTGGACCTGACGGCGGGTGAGGGAGCTGGCCATCCTGGCCTGGTCGAGCTTCTGCTGGAGGTGCTCGGAGACCGAGCTGCCGAGCGGGATCCCGGCCGCGACGGCGACCACCAGCAGCACTCCGGTATCCACCGCCCGGGCAGCCAGTCGCCGCCCCAGCCCGGCGGGCACCGGGGCCGTCGCCCGGCGGCGGGCGGGGGCCTCCCGGGCCGGCCGCACCACGGGCAGCGCGGCAGCGGCGGACGCGGCGACGGGGGGCGCGGCCGTCGGCACCGGTGTCGGTGTCGGTGTCGGTGTCGGTGTCGGCCGGGGCGCCGTACGGGCCGTGGCGGGCGCGACCTCGGCCTCCGGTGCGGCCACGACCTCCACGGGCGCGGTCACCGCCCGGACCGCCACCGCCACGGCGGGCGCGACGGCCACGGCAACCTCGGCGGCGGCCCCCGCGGCGGCCTCCCGGGCGACCTCCACAGCAACCGCAGCGCGCTCCCCCTCCGCACGCCCCTCCTCGTCTTCGAGCGCCCCCGGAAGCGCCCCCCAGGAGACCCAGCGCTGCGCCCCGCCCGTCTCCATCAACCCCCGCTGCGCCTGCGGATCGGCCTGCCAGCCGGACGCCTCGACGGCCCCCGGCGCCCCGGGTGCCTCCTCCACCGAGGGCTCGACGGTTCGGAAGACCGGCCCGCCGATCGCCTCCGCCACCCTCGGCCCGATCACGAAGGACGCCCCGCCCGTGGTCTGGTCGAGGTACACCGGCCCGGTGTCCCCGCCCCCCGACACCTCCCCCGCCTCCCGCAGCTCCCCTGCCGCCACCGGCACCGGCACCGACAGAGGCGCCAGCACCGGCGACTCCGAACGCGCGGGCGGCACCGGCACCACCGGCGGTGGCACCGTCCGCGCCGCCGCCGCCACGTCGGGGGCGGGCCGCCGGGTGGCGAACCGGGGCGGCTGCAGCACCTCGCCCTCGGCGGGCGCGGGCCGGCTGGTACCGGGGACCCAGGCCGAGCCGCCCCAGTACCGGACGAAGCCGGGGATCGAGGGGTCGGGGTAGTAGCCGGGCTCGGCTGCGACGGCCGGGTCGCCGTCGACGGCGAAGGGGCGGTCCGTCATGGGGGTCTTCTCCTGTCAGGTCCCGACGAGGACCGGTGGGGGCGGGCCGGGCCTCGGCGGGTCGAAACGGGTTCGCAACGGGTCGGCCGGATCGGGATGGGTCGGGACGGGTCGAGACGGGTCGGAACGGTTCGGACGTCGGGCTCACGGCGGGCCACTACGGCGCGCCCGCGCACGCCCCGGAGCGCTCGGGGCGCGTGGGGGCAGCACCGAAGGCGGACAGTCGTCGGACAGTCACAAAGGGTAGTGCCTCGCCGGAGTGCCGACGGGAAGTTGGCGATTCCCCGGACAGCGGACGGCCGCCCGGGGTAAGGAACCGGGCGCGAGACGGGTGGTCGCGCGCCGCAGTCCCGACCGTTCACCACCCCGCCCGAAACTTCCGGGAGAAATCCCGGAAACGTGTGTAAGAACCCGCCTGGACCGCCCTCTCAAAGGTCAACGGGCCCGGAACCGGGCACGAACCGAAGGCAGAGAGGAAGACGATCATGGACCGCCCCGTCAGCGTCGTGGAGCACGAGCTGGAGCTGAACCTGGTGCTCTCCCCCGAGCACAGCGTCCCCGTCCCGGCCCGGCTGACCTACGGCAGCCACGACCCGTACGCGGTGTACATCACTTTCCACCTGGACACCGGCTCCCCGGTGACCTGGGTGTTCGCCCGCGAGCTGCTGGTCGAGGGCACCTTCCGCCCGTGCGGCCAGGGCGACGTGCGGATCTGGCCGACCCGCTCGGGCCGGCGCAGCGTGCTGTGCATGGCACTGAGCTCGCCGGCCGGGGACGCGCTGCTGGAGGCGCCGCTGCCGGTGGTCGCCGCCTGGCTGGAGCGGGCGCACCGGCTGGTCCCGCCGGGCAGCGAGCTGGCCGCCCTGGACCTGGACGGCTCGCTCGCCGAGCTGCTCGCGTAGGCGTGCGGGTCGTGCGCCGCAGCGTGCACGGGGCCGTCCAGCAGCACCGGACCGCCCAGCGGCACGAGGACGGACGGACCGACCAGCGGCACGAGGACGGACGGGACCACGGGCCACCGGAGGCCGGGCCCGCGCGGGAGCGCGAGCAGGCCTCGGGACCGGGTGACCCAGCGGAGCAGGAGAGCAGGAGCGACGGCGCCCCCGCCGGCTCAGCGGGCCGCGGGGGCCTGCTGACGACCGCGGGCGGCATCGGGGCCGCCGCCGCCGCGCTGTCCGGGCAGCCGGACCAGCGGGGCGCCGGCGGAGCGCCGCCGGGCCCTTATCCGAATGGCGGCGGCGAGCAGGAAACAGATTCCGACCCACGGATAGATCGAGGTCGGCAGCTGGCGCAGGGCCGACATGTGGAGCACCGCCGCGCCGACCGGCTTCGCCGCCCACATCGCGAAGGACAGGAAGGCCAGCAGGGTGGCCCAGAACGCGGCCCGCCAACGCAGCCGGCGGACGCCCGCCGGGCGGGCGTGCTCGACGGAGGCCTCGGCGGCGAGCAGCACCAGCACCGGTACGCACCAGACCCAGTGGTGGGTCCAGCTGATCGGCGAGATCAGCACGGCGGTCACGGCCGTGACGCAGAAGCCCCAGGCCTCGGCCCGGGGCAGCCAGCGGGCGCTGCGGGCGGCCCAGGCCGCGATGGCGAGGCCGGCCAGCGCGGCCAGCCCGGCGCCGAGGGTGGCCAGGGTGCCGGGATCGGAGCTGTGCAGCAGTCGGGCGAAGGCGCCGCGGAGCGACTGGTTGTCGACGATCTCGGTCTTGCCGACCCGGGAGGAGTCGTAGAGGTACTTGGTCCAGAAGCCCCAGGTGGCGTCGGGCAGGAAGAGCGTGCCGATCAGGAAGGTGCCGAGGAAGGTGAGGCCGGCCGTGAAGGCTGCCCGGACCCTGCCGGTGATCAGCAGGTAGACGGCGAACAGGCCGGGGGTGAGCTTCATGCCGGCGGCGAGGCCGATCGCGATGCCCTTGCTGCGGTGGCCGTCCGAGCGGGTGAGGTCCCAGAGGACCAGGCAGGCGAGCGCGAGGTTGATCTGGCCGTACCGGAGCGTGGTGAAGACGGGTTCGAGCCAGACGCCGAGGCCGGTGATCAGGACGACGCCGATCGGCCGTAGTTCGCGGCGCGGCCAGCCGACCAGCTTGAAGGACAGGTGGGCCAGCAGGGCGAGCAGTCCGAGGTTGCAGAGAGTGATCACCACCCGAAGGACGGGGATCGGGAACCAGGTGGTCGGGACGAACAGCATCGCCGCGAACGGCGGGTACGTCGCGGGCAGGTTCCACTCGGTGACGCGCAGCGCGTACAGGTCGGTGCCGTTGGCGACGGCGGCACCCTCGGCCCGGTAGACGACCATGTCGACCATCGAGGTGTGCACGAAGTGGCGGACCACCGCGTACACGAGCAGTGACAGCAGCGCCACGGACGAGGCGACCAGCATCGGTCGGCGGGGGGCCTCACGCAGTGCGCGCACCGGGGCCCCGACCGCGATCCGCAGCCGGTCCGACAGGGGGGCGGGCGAAGGGGCGGGTACGGTCCCCGCCGGGCTGCGCTCGTCTTGCACCGCTGTCACTGTCCACTCCGTCCACCGCTCGGCCAACCAGCGACGATACCGGATGCGGCCCGCCCCGGCCTGGGCACGGTCGATTACGCACGGTGACAAAGGGGCCCCGGCCGACCGTGCTCGGCTGCGGGCTGAGCACGGGCGGTCGGGGCGGTCGGGGGCCTGCGGGCGGGTCCGGGCCCTCGGGCGGGCGCGGGGCCCCGGCCTGGCGAGCCGGTACGGTCTCGGCCTGTGGCGCGAGATCCTCGGCGGGCGGACCCGGTACGGCTCAGCCGGTGTAGCTCCCGAGGGTCCGGGTGAACTCCAGCGGCTGCTGGACGATGCTGCTGCAGCTGGCGTCCGCGGAACCCTTGGCCCCGCCCTCGCAGGCCTTGTCCCGGGTCCCGGACCACATGGCCAGCCAGGCGAGGTGCCGCCCCGCCGCGAAGTCGGCGAGCTGCTTGGCGTCGGCGACCGTGAAGACCTCGGTGGCGACGTCGTTGACGCCGATCATCGGGGTGACCGCGACCTTGCGCCAGGCTGCCGCGTCGTCCAGCCCCAGGACGCTCTTGACCTGAGCCTGGGTGGCGGTGGCCGCGGCGATCGCGTACGTGCCCATCCGCCCCTGCGGGTCGGGGGCGACGCCGTCGCCGAAGTCCATGGCCATGATGTTGACGGCGCCGATCGCGACGCCGTTCGCCTTGGCGCCGGCGACCAGGCCGACGCCGTCCTGGGTCAGGCCGGAGGGCAGCGCGGGCAGGGTGAAGGAGACGTCGAGGGCCTTGCCCTTGGCGGCGGCGGCGTGCTGCAGCTGGGCGATCGCCTGGGCCCGCCGGGTATTGGCAGCGGTGTCGGCGGTCGCGGCGCCCTCGACGTCGAAGTCGAGCCTGGTCACCCCGTACGCGTCGACGACCTTCTGGTACGCGGCGGCCAGGCCGGCGGTCGAGCCACAGGTGAGGGCCAGCTCGCTGCCGTTGGCGCCGCCGAAGGAGACCCGGACGTCGCCGCCGATCGCTCGCAGCGCGCCGATCTGGGCGGCCACCGCGTCGGCGGAGAGGTCGCTGACCCCGCCCCACTTGGGCACGCAGCCGCCGCCGGAGACCACGAAGGCGAGGGTGAAGTTCTTCACGCCGGTGGCCTTGGCGGTGGCGACCAGGTCGTAGGGCGGGTAGAGCGAGGTGTCCACGTACGGCGCGAAGCCGCCCCCGGCGCCGACCGGCGGTACGGGCCCACCGGTCGCCGTGGGGGTGGCGGGCTGGCCGGGGCCGGTCGTCACAGGGGTCGGCGCCGGGGTGGTCGGCTTCGCGGTGGTGGTCGGGCTGGGCGCCGCAGTGGCGGTGGCCGTGGCCGTCGCGGTGGCGGACGGCGAGGCGGTGCCCGTCGGCACCACCGTCGGCCGCCCGGAGGGGGTGGGCGCGGGGCCTTCGCCGGCCTTGCAGGAGGTGTCGTTGATCAGGCAGTTGCCCGGCTCGGCCTGCGCCGCGCCCGCGCCGTGGGCGACGAAGCCGACGACCACGCTCCGGCCCGGCTCCAGCCGCTTGTTCCAGGACTCCGGCTTGACGGTGACGTGCTGCCCGTCGGCGGTGAAGGTGGCGTTCCAGAGCGAGTCGATCTTCGCGCCGGCCGGGAGGTCGAAGCTGAGCGTCCAGTCGTCGATCGGGTCGGCGGCCGGGTTGGTGACCAGGTACTGGCCGGTGTAGCCGGCGTCCCAACTGCTGGTCCGGCTGTAGACGGCGCCGAGCGAGGCGGCACTGGCCGAGGAGGCGAGCACCACGACCCCGCCCGCGACCAGCGCGACGGCGACCGCCGAGGCCCCGATGATCGTCCCCTTGCGGCTGCGCCGGCGGTGGCCGGAACGGCGGGTGGGCTGGATGGTCATGGCGCGTTACCTCCGCGGCTGCCTGCGGTCGGCACCGGTGCGGTGCCGTCGGTCGGCCGCCGTCGGACGGGCTTCGTACGACTTCGCACGAGTGGGTACGAGTGGGTACGGGTGCGTGCGGACGTCCCGGGCGGCCGGCCCGGCTCGGTCGGGTGACCGGCGCGACCGACGCTAGCGGCGCCCGGGGGGCCGGACGGGCGGGCTGAGCGAGGGGTGAACCTCCCTTAGGCCACCGTTAAGGAAAGAGCCCTCGACGCGCCGTCACCTCCGGGCCTCCGGCGGGCGGGACCACCCCCGGCCCGCCGTCACTTCGGGAACAGCGCGCCCCGTGTCCGCCGCCGGCCCGTGCGCGCGGGCAGGGCCTCGTCCGGGCGGGTGCGCAGCCGCAGCCGGGTCTCCGCTCCGCCGAGCACGGCGGAGCGGCCGAGGGCGAGGTCCCCGCCAGTGGACTCGGCGAGTTTGCGGACGATGTCCAGCCCGAGGCCGGTGGAGCCCTCCCCACCGTGGCCCTCGCCGCGTCTGAGCGCGGCGCTCGGGTCGCTGTAGCCCGGTCCGGCGTCGCCGACCAGCACGATCACCGAGCTGCCGGTGGCCAGGACGTCCACCGAGAAGGCGGTGCCGATGGCGGTGTGCCGGAAGACGTTGCCGAGCAGCGCGTCGACGGCGGCGGCGAGGTCGCCGCGCTGGACGGGCACCGGTGCAGCGCCCTCGGCGCCGGCCAGTTGCCAGCGGCGGCCCTCGTCCTCGGCGAGCGCGGACCAGAAGCCGACCCGTTCGCGGATCACCTCGGCGGCGTCGCAGCCGACCGTGACGGCGGGCGCGTCCTCGGGGGCGCGGCGGGCGGAGCGGATGATCTGGTCGACCTCGCGCTCGAGTTGGGCCACCGCGTGCCGGGTGGCGTCAGCTGCGTCGCCGTCGCCGAGGGAGGCCGCGTTGAGGCGCAGCACGGTCAGCGGGGTGCGCAGCCGGTGCGACAGGTCGGCGGCCAACTCACGTTCTGCAGCGAGGAGTTGGACGACACGGTCGGCCATGGTGTTGAACGCCTGGCCGGCTTCGCGCAGTTCCTCGGGGCTGCCGTCGACCTGCTTGCCCTCCACCGGGACGCGCACCGCGAGGTTCCCGGCGCCGAGCGAGCGGGCGGCCGTGGCGAGCCGGCGGGCGGAGGCGACGATCCGGCCGCCCATCCGGTCGGCGACCAGCACCGAGATGGCGACCAGGCCGAGCGCGACCGCGGAGAGCACCAGCCAGGCGGTGGAGACGCCCCGGGTGAGGTCGCTCTCGGCGACGAACACCTCGACCACCGCGCTCCGCCCGGTGTCCACCGCGACCGGCTGGAGCAGCGCGTAGCCGCCGGGCACCGCGACGGTGAAGGCCCGACCCTGGCCGCCGGCCGTGGCCACGTCGGCCGCGGTGGCGCGGGCCTCCCCGAGGGTCGGACCGTCGGGGGCCGCTCCGCCGGCGGCCGGTGCTCCCCCGGCAGCCGGTGCTCCGCCGGCGGCCGGTGCTGCACCGGCCGACGCCCCCGCGGCCGCCGGCAGGTGGACCGCCATCCGCCCCTGCGTCCCCGCGTCGGTGCTGGCCAGCGCCCGGTTGACGGCGTCCTGGTCGGTGGTGATCGCCAGCGCCGGCCCGAGCGCCGCGGCCTGCCGTTCAGCGGCGGTGAACGCACGGTCCCGGGCGGTCTGTTGGACCATCAGACCGAGCGGGATGAGGAAGGCCAGCGCGACCATCGTGGTCCCGGCCACCGCGGCCTTGATCATGGCCCAGCGCAGAGAGTGCGCGAACCGCTTCATGTCCGGTGCTCCGCGGGCCCCGCGGCGGCCTCCAGCCGGACCCCGACTCCCCGGACGGTGTGCAGGTAGCGGGGGTTGGAGGCGGTCTCGCCGAGTTTGCGGCGCAGCCAGGAGAGGTGGACGTCGATGGTCTGGTCGCCGCCGTAGGTCTGCTGCCAGACCTCGGCGAGGATCTCCTTGCGCGGCACCACCACGCCGGGCCGGGCCGCCAGGAAGGCCAGCAGGTCGAACTCACGCCGGGTCAGGTCTAGCAGCCGCCCGTCCAGGACGGCCTCGCGCCGCTGGAGGTCGATGGCCAGGCCGCCGACCCGCAGCACCTGGGCCACGGGGGCGGCGCCACTGCCGAACCGGCGCAGCACTGCGGCCATCCGAGCGCTCAGGTGTTCTCCGGAGAAAGGTTTCACCAGATAGTCGTCGGCCCCGTCGTTCAGCAGCCGGACGATCTCGGCCTCGTCGTCCCGCGCGGTGGAGATGATCACCGGGACGTCGGTCACGCCCCGGATCATCTTCAGCGCCTCGCTGCCGTCCAGATCGGGCAGGCCCAGGTCCAGGATCACCAGGTCGCAACCGACCTGGGCGACCTCCCGCAGCGCCTCCAGGGCCGTGCCCACACTGCGGACCGCGTGACCGGTGTCGGTCAGGTGACGGATGAGCGCGGACCGTACGAAGGGGTCGTCCTCGACCACGAGCACTGTTGCCATGGCCCTGCACGGTACGCCATCGGCGGGCAGTGGTCTGTACCTCGGGGGCCGGTCCGGACGGCGCCCGGACATCGGGCAACTGCCCTGCCGAACACCAGGGGTGCCGGTCCCCGCCGACCGGGAAGTACGGCAGGATGTGCGGACGATGCGGAACGGACTGGTACAGCTCTGCGCCTGGGCGGCGGCCACTGGGGCGGCGGTGGCGCTGTCCTGGCTCGGCGTGCACGCGGTGCTCACCGGAGCCGCGTTCGAGCAGCCCACCGCGCTGCCACTGCCGTCCCCGAAGGCCGGGAGCACCCCGTACGGCACGAGCGCCACCCCCGGCCGGACGCCGACGACCGACACCCCGAACCTGCCGCCCGCCCCGTCCCCGGCCACGAACACCACCACCACCGCGGCGCACGCCCCGGCCACCACACCGCCCAAGCGGCCCGCGCCCACCGCCGCCACCACGTCCACGGTGCGGAGCTACCCGATCCCCGGCGGCCGGGTCGCCCTCGACATCCGGGCCGACAGCGCCTCACTGGTCTCCGCCACTCCGGACCCGGGCTGGCAGATGCAGGTGTGGAACGGCGACCGCTGGATGCGGGTGGACTTCACCAAGGACGACCAGGCCAACTCGGTGTTCGTCTACTGGAACGGCCACCCGCCGATCGTGGAGACGGCGATCCGCTGAGCCGGGCCCGTCACCAACGGACGGCTCGTAGCGGCCTCCAGCCTTGCGAAACGGCCTCCAGCCCGCGAAGGGCCGAACCCCGGCAGGTACGGCCCCGCGTGCCCCGCCCGGTCGACCAGGGCGTGCCGGGTGCCGCCCGGCACCGCGACGGTGGCCGGCGCCACCGGGCCGAAGTGGTCCCGCACCTCGTACGGCTCGGCCGGTGACACCGCGCCCCGGTCGACGGCGTCGTCGTACGCGTTCCGTTTCCTCCTGGTCAAGGTGCGCCCCGGGGCGGGAGAATCGGCTGCACCGCTGTACAGAATGCCCACCGGAGGACGGCCCCGCGATGCCCCCCGCCCACGCCCCGAGCTCCCCCGGCTCCCCCGATTCGCCCGCGCCCCAGGGCGCCCCCCACGGCACTCCCCACGGCACTCCCCAGGGCGCTCCCCCGGCCCCGGCCGGCGGGGGGAACGACACCATCGACGCCCTGGACGGCCGGCTGATCCGGCTACTGGCGGAGGAGCCCCGGATCGGCGTGCTGGAGTGCTCGCGCCGGCTGCAGGTCGCCCGGGGCACCGTGCAGGCCCGGCTGGACCGGCTGCAGGCCAAGGGGGTGATCAGCGGCTTCGGCCCGGAGGTGGACCCGGCCGCGATCGGCTACCCGGTGACCGCCTTCGCCACCCTGGAGATCTCCCAGGGCCAGGGCGCGGACGTCCGGGCGCACCTGGCGCGGGTGCCGGAGGTGCTGGAGCTGCACACGATCACCGGGATCGGGGACATGCTGGTGCGGATCGTGGCCCGCTCCAACGCGGACCTCCAGCGGGTGATCGACCGGGTGGTGGGCTTCGACGGGATCGTCCGCTCCTCCACCGCGATCGTGCTGGAGAACCCGGTGCCCTACCGGATCCTGCCGCTGGTGGACCAGGCGGCCGCCGAGTAGGACGGCCCGTCCGGCACGATGTGCCGATCCGGCATGGGCATGAGGCCCCGTCAGCCCCAAGATCCACACATGAACGTTCCACCCCTACCCGCGCCGCGCGTCGGTCCGCCGATACCCGTGCCAGCCCCGTCCTCCCCCAGGACGGCCCCCAGGACGGCCCCCAGGACGGCCCCCAGGACAGCCCCCAGGACGGCCCTCGGGACGGCGCTCGGACCGGCCCCCGCATGACGACGCCGGTCGCGGCCGACGGCTCCGCCCCCACCCTCATCGCCTCCGCCCAGCGCGCCCTGCGCCTGCTGGAGTCGGCCGCCCGCCACCCCGAGGGCGCCATCGCCGAGCAGCTCGCCCGGGACACCGGTCTCGCCCTGGGCACCGCCCACCACCTGCTGCGCACCCGGGTGCACGGCCACTACCCGGAGTGGTGCTCCGGGCACTACCGCTACTCGCTCGGGACGGCGGGCGCGGCGGTGCCGATCGTCGCGGGCGACGGCATCGGCGCGGTCTCGATCTCACTGCCGATGGCCCGGGCCCACCGGCTGGCCGGGGTCGCCGCCCAGCTGCGGACCAGGCTGGGCGACGACTCCGCCTCGGTGGCCTTCGGCCTCTGAGCCCCGGGGCGGGCGGCCCAGGGCGGCCGACCCCGGGCGCGAGCGCGGCCCGAGCCGGATGGGGGTCAGCAGCTGGGAACGCTGCCGCCGCTCCGCAGCGCGTCCAGCGCGGCGACCGACTCGGCGAGCGTGCCCACCGGCACCAGCCGCAGCGTCTTGGGGGTGTTCACCTTGGCGTCCGTGCACTCGTCCTTGGGGAGCAGGAAGACCGTCGCGCCGTCCCGGGCCGCCGCCTGGGTCTTCAGCGGGACGCCGCCGACCGGGCCGACGGTGCCCTTGTCGTCGATGGTGCCGGTGCCGGCGATCTTGAGCCCACCGGTGAGGTCGCCGCCCTTGCCGTCGCCGGCGAGCTTGTCGACGATGCCCAGCGCCAGCATCTGTCCGGCGCTCGGTCCGCCCACGTCGCCCAGGTCGACCTTGACCTTCACCTGGTCCGGCGAGAGGTGGAGGTAGCCGAGCGCGGCCGCGGTGGCGCTGTCCTGCGACTCGGCCATCTGCTGGGCCGTCACCTGCTCGGCCTTGGTCGGGTTGCTCTGCGGGTACACCGTCTCGGTCGGGCGGACGGCCTCGTCCGGGTCGAACCAGGCCCGCAGCGCCCGCCAGAAGGTGGTCTTCTGCCCCGGGTTGGTGGCCGAGATGGTGACCATCCGCAGCTCTCCGTCAGTGCTGCGCAGCGGCGCCCCGGTGATGGTGAGCACCGGCCGGTCCTGGTAGCTGCCGAGGGTGTCCGCGGTCAGGCCCGGCCAGGTGATCGTGTACGGCAGCGGAACGAAGGCCGCCACGCCGAACAGCGCGGCGACCAGCACCCCGCAGAGCGCGAGCGAGCGGGTCCGCGGGGACGGGAGGGCCTTGGGCAGCTTGGTGTCGGACACAAGGGGAATCCAAACACACCGGGCGCCGTGATTCGCCCGCTCGTCCCCGGGCGCTCCGGTCCGGGCCCTACCTCAGCGCGTCGGCCACCTCGGTGGCAGCCTCCACCACCCGCGGGCCGACCCGCTCGGGCACCAGCCCGTTGAGCATCACCACGCCGACGCTGCCCTCGATGCCGCTCAGTCCGAGCAGCGCGGCCGCGGCCCCACTGGCCCCGGACTGCTCCTCCGCACGGGTGATGACGAACCCCTGCTCGGGCCGCCGCTGGCTGGGGAAGGCGCGGGCCTCCAGGATCGCCCGCCCGGCCGCGCTCTCGCCGAGCGGGTGGCGCAGGCCGGTGCGGTAGGCGACGTGGAAGTCGGTCCAGCTGGGCTCGACCACGGCGACGGCCAGCGCCTCGTTGCCGTCCACCAGGGTCAGGTGGGCGGTGGCGCCGAGGTCCTCGGCGAGGCTGCGCAGGGCGGGCAGCGCGGCCTCGCGCAGCAGCGGGTGCACCCGGTGGGCCAGCCGCAGCACGCCCAGGCCGACCCGGGCCCGGCCGCCGATGTCGCGGCGGACCAGGCCGTGCTGTTCCAGGGTGGCGAGCAGCCGGTAGACCACGGTGCGGTTGACGGCCAGCCGGGCGGCCAGCTCGGTGACGGTGAGCCCGCGCTCGGAGTCGGCGAGGAGCTTGAGGACGCGGACGCCGCGGTCCAACGTCTGGGAGGTCTCTGCAGTCACGACGGGCAGTCCTTTCCGCGGCGCTCGCGGGGCGGGCGGCGCCGGGCCAAAAGGTCGGTGTCGCGCGCAGGTGGGGGTGGCCGCGCTCGGGCCGCGCGGCGTCGTCCTTGACGACCGCACGGTCCTGCGGAGCCCGTCCCTCGGGGGTTGCCCGGCGGAAGAGCGTGGGGGAAAGGTAGTGAAGGAAATGTCGCGGCGGAAGTGGTTGTCCAAAATTCGGTCGTGATCGTCATCGGCGCCGCCGGGAAATCCGGACGAAACCCACCAATCCACCGGCCGGATTCGGGCGTCGGTTCGAGCCCGGTCCGAAGTCCGGACGCCCCGGGCGGGCGGGGTCCGGGCCGGTCGGCCCGGATCCGCCTGCCGGACCGTTACTTCGCCCACTCACGGATCTTGGCGATCCGCGCCTTCAGCTGGTTGGCGGTGGCCTGGGCGGTCAGCGGCCCGCCGCACTGGCGGCGCAGCTCGTTGTGGACGGTGCCGTGCGGCTGGTTGGTGCGGTGGTGCCAGGCGGCGACCAGCGCGTTCAGCTCCTTGCGCAGTTCCCGGAGCTCCTGGTGGGTGACCACCGGCCGCTGCTCGGCCGGCAGCTCCAGCAGGTCGGCCTCCTCGGCGGGCTTGGTCTTGCTGCGCTGGATCTGCCGGTGCTGGCGCTTCTGCAGCAGCATCTGCACCTGGTCCGGCTCCAGCAGGCCCGGGATGCCGAGGTAGTCCTCCTCCTCCTCGCTCCCCGGGTGGGCCTGCATGCCGAACTCCATGGCGTTGTACAGCACCCGGTCGAAGACCGCCTCGGAGCCCAGCGCCTCGTAGGAGAACTCCTCACCGCCCGCGCCGTCCGGCCCGTCGTTGGCCCGCTCGGCCTCGGCGAGCAGCCGGTCCTCCTCGTCGAAGAGGCCGTCGCCCTCCTTCTTCGGCCGGTCCAGCACGTGGTCGCGCTGGAGCTCCATCTCGTTGGCGAAGCCCAGCAGCATCGGGATGGTCGGCAGGAACACCGAGGCGGTCTCGCCGCGCTTGCGGGCACGCACGAAGCGGCCGACGGCCTGGGCGAAGAACAGCGGGGTGGAGATCGAGGTGGCGTACACCCCGACGCACAGCCGGGGCACGTCGACACCCTCGGACACCATGCGGACCGCGACCATCCAGCGCGAGGTGCCCTCCGCGAAGTCGGAGATCCGCTGGGAGGCCTCGGCCTCGTCGGAGAGCACCAGGGTGACCTTCTCGCCGCTGATCTCGCGCAGCATCTTGGCGTAGGCACGGGCCACGTTCTGGTCGGTGGCGATCACCAGTCCACCGGCGTCCGGGATGGCCTTGCGGACCTCGGTCAGCCGTCGGTCGGCGGCCTGGAGGACGGACGGGATCCACTCGCCCTGCGGGGACAGCGCGGTGCGCCAGGCCTGGGCGATCAGGTCCTTGGTCATCGGCTCGCCGAGCCGGGCCTCCAGCTCGTCGCCGGACTTGGTGCGCCAGCGCATGTTGCCGCTGTAGCTGAGGAAGATCACCGGGCGGACGACGTGGTCGGCGAGCGCGTGCCCGTAGCCGTAGGTGTAGTCGGCGATGGACTTGCGGATGCCGTCGCTGCCGGCGTCGTAGGCGACGAACGGGATCGGGTTGGTGTCCGAGCGGAACGGCGTCCCGGTCAGCGCGAGCCGGCGGGCGGCCGGCTCGAAGGCCTCGAAACAGGCCTCGCCCCAGGACTTGGAGTCACCGGCGTGGTGGATCTCGTCCATGATCACGAGGGTCTTGCGGGCCTCGGTCCGGTTCCGGTGCAGCATCGGGTTGACCCCGACGCCCGCGTAGGTGACCACGATGCCGTGGTAGTCCCGGGACAGCGGGCCGGAGGAGTACGCCGGGTCCAGCCGGATGCCTATCCGCGCGGCGGCCTCGGCCCACTGCTTCTTCAGGTGCTCGGTCGGTGCGACGACCGTCACCTGCTGCACCAGGTGGTTGTGCAGCAGGTACGAGGCCAGGGTGAGGGCGAAGGTCGTCTTGCCTGCGCCCGGGGTGGCGACCGCGAGGAAGTCGCGCGGCTGGGTCTCGATGTACTTGTCCAGCGCACCCTGCTGCCAGGCCCGCAGCTTGCCCGCCGTGCCCCAGGGGGCACGACCGGGAAAGGCCGGGGAGAGGTGGTGCGAGGCGGCGGGCGCGGCATGGCCGACGGCCCGGACGGGCTCCTGCGGCTCCGGTGTGTCGGAGAACAGCGGCATCGAGGAGGCGGCGGCAGTACTCACGGTCTCCGAGGGGGATCATCGCAGGTCAGAGGCTGTTCTTCGGCCCCGTCCCGCGGTCGGGCGGCGATCGGACAACCCGCCCAGCCTACCGGCCCGGGGCCGTTCGAGCCTCCAGGACGGGCTTCGCGCCGGGCCCGGACGGCCGGAATTCGATGTGATGCAGGTCACGTCGATTCACTCGCGTAACCGGGTAATCCCCACCGGTCACGGGACTCTCACCAGGGTGAGGCCGCCCCAACCCCACCTGCCGTCGGGCGGCCGCCGAACGAAGGGCCCACCCTTGCACTCCGTCGTCGAAGAGACCGTCCAGGCCCGCCTGATCCTCTCCTCGCACCGCTCCGCCCGGCTGCGCGTGGTGCTGTCCTACCTGCCGGAGGACCCGTTCGCGGTCCGGATGGCGTTCCCCGCCGAGTTCTCGCTGGACGACGCCGCGGACGGCGAGGACGCCGAGTCCATCGTCTGGGTGTTCGCCCGCCGGCTGCTCTCCTCCGGCCTGGAGCTGCCGGCCGGCGTCGGCGACGTGCACGTCCGGCCCGCGCCCGGCCGGCGCACCATGGTCGAACTGCGGGCCCCGGAAGGCACCGCACTGCTCCAGTTCGACAGCGCCGACCTGCGGCGCTTCCTGTGGCGCAGCCGGCTGGTCGTCCCGGAGGGCGAGGAGCACCTGCACCTGGACGCCGACGGCGCGCTCGCCCAACTGCTCGACTGACGGCGCTGACCACCCTGGCCACCCGGACCCCGCGAACCACACCGACCACACTGACCGCACCGACCACACTGACCGCACCGACCACACCGACCGCACCGACCGCGCGGACGGCGTCCGGGAGCGCCCCCACGCCTCCGGGGCCCGCGGGATCAGCCGGACAGCTTGCGCATCAGCCGGACGCCCTGCGCCGCCGTGAGGTGCGGCAGGTACGCCTTGCCGATCGCCCTGGTGATGCCGGGCAGCGCGGCCGGGTCGGGGTAGGCCATGTACATCGGCCGGTACTCCGGCTGGAACTTCGCCTTGAACGCCAGCAGCGAGCGGAACCCGTACACCGGCTCCATCACCTTGCCCATCCAGTCCAGCATCCGCTGCAGCCCGGTGGGCTCCTCGTCCTGCCGGGCGCGGGCCAGGGGCGCCCCCGACAGCGAGAGGAAGCGGGCGCCCTCGCCCTTGAAGCCGAGCGCGGCCGAGGCGATCAGGAACTCGTTCACGCCGCGGAAGCCGTCCGAGCGCCGACGCATGAAGTCCAGCGTCCAACCGACCGGCTCGCCGTCCTCGTACACCGGCATCCAGCTGGTCAGCCCGTGCACCACCCGGTCCTGGTCCACCGCGACCAGCACCCGCACCGCCGGGTCGTCCAGCTCCTCCAGCCCGCCGAGGGTGAAGCCCATCTCGGGCAGGCCCTTCTCGGAGACCCACTCCTCGGAGATCGCCCGGATCTGCTCGCGCAGCGCGAGCGGCGCCTCGTGGTACGCCCACCACTCGGCGGTGATGCCCTGCTTTCCGGCCTTGTTCAGGGCGGTGCGGATGTCCTGCCACTTGCGGCCGGTGAAGGCCAGCTCGGGCAGCGGCACCACGGTGTCCTCGGCGACCTGCACCGAGCGCCAGCCCAGCTGGGCGGTCGCCGCCCGGGTGTCGGCGCAGACGCTGTAGAAGCACGGCGTCCAGCCCCGGGCGTCGCAGTACCGGGCGAAGCCGGCCACCGCCCGGGCCCGGTCCTCCGGGGCGCCGAACGGGTCGCCGGTGGTCAGCGCGACGGTGCCGACCACCCGGTAGGCGACGGCCGCGCGGCCCCCCTCGTCGAACCAGTAGTGGTTGCCGTCCCAGGTGGTGATGAAGGACAGCGTCCCGCCGCCGTGCTCGGCCAGCAGCGCCCGGGCCCGGGCGACCGCGGCCGGGTCGGTGCGCAGCACCGGCCGCCGGAACGCCGTCAGCAGCGCGACCAGCGCGACCGCCCAGAACGCCAGCCCGCAGTACGTCTCCAGGAACAGCGCCACCGGGCCGACCGCTATCGGGTAGTCCGGCAGCAGGTCGTTGTACGCGGGCGGCAGGAACTGGGCCGGCAGCCCGTTCACCAGCCCGCGCAGGCCCGCGCCCGGCTCGAACTGCCCGGCCACCACTCGCCCGAGGCCCACGTACGCCGCCGAGGCGACCAACGCGGCCCCGCCGACCACCGCGGCCAGCCGGCGCACCGCCCGGCCGGACAGCCGCAGCCGGAACCGCTGCCGGGTGGCCAGCAGCAGGACGGCGGTCAGCAGCGGCAGCAGCATCGCCTCGACGAAGTACTGCACGACGTCCCCGCTGACCGGCCCGGCCTCGAAGTACAGCCAGGCCAGCAGCACGGCCCAGAGCAGCTCGGTGGCGACGCTGATCCGCCAGGCGAACCGCAGGCCCCGGCGCAGCCCCTCGGCGAGCACCAGCAGCAGCGCCGGGAACAGCGCGGCCATCAGCCGGCCGGGGGTGTCGAATATCCGCTCGACGGCGTGCGCCCGGGCGCAGTCGTGCGCCGAGACGGCGCAGAAGTCGGCCACCTCCTCCGGGCTGAGGCGGTGCGAGAAGTACAGCTCGGAGAAGGTGTTGAACGGCCCGCTGGCGTTGTCGTACAGCGAGGCGATCAGCGGCCCGCAGGCGGCGGCGACCAGGCAGAGCGCGACCAGCACCCGGGTCTCGGTGTGCGAGGAGCGGTGGCTGCGCAGGTACGGCCGCCCGCGGCTGAGCAGCGCGCCCAGGCCGAGGCCGACCAGCGCGGCGGCGCACCTCTGGACGCTCTGCAGGTGGCCGACGTACAGCGTCATGACCAGCGGGACGAGCAGCACCAGCAGGTGCAGCCGGCGGCGCCAGAGCACGGTGAGCCGGTAGCCGAGCACACCGGCCAGGGCGAACAGCCCGACGGCGGGCCCGACCGCGGTCTGGTCGGCCACCGAGGCGGTCCACTGCTCCCCGGCCGAGGAGCCGCATGCCACCAGCGCGGTGCCCAGCAGGGTGCCGGCCAGCTGCCCGCCGGCCAGCACCGCGAGGGTGCGCAACCGGCCGAGCCGGCGCTCGGCGCCCGGGCCGACCAGGAGCAGCAACAGGCTGGTGAAGACGTACGAGCCGATGCCCGAGCACCAGAACAGCGAGGAGACCGGCGTCCACCAGCGGCCCTCGCCGAGGGTGCCCAGGCCGACGCCGACGCGGGAGAGCAGCCGGGCGGGCGGCCCGCCGGACAGGCTCCCGGTGGCCGCGCCGAGCGCCCAGAGCCCGGCCAGCATCGCCAGGGTCAGCGGCGCCGACCGCAGCCGGTCGCCGAGCGCCCGGGCGGCCCGGCGGATCCGCTGGCGGCCGGGTTCCGGCGTCCGGGTGACCGGAGCGAGGTCGCTGCCCGGCCCGGTCTCGGCGGCCGGCGGCGGTGCGGTCGGGGCCGCGAGCAGTCGGCTCACCGGATCAGGCCCATCTGCTGGGAGAGCCAGGGCAGGTTCTGCTCCAGGGCCTGCCGGAACACCACCCAGCTGTGCCAGCCGGGGATGGTCTGGAAGCCGACCTTCATCCCGGCGTCCTGGGCGGCGGCGTGGATCTTCTCCTGGCCCGGCCGGAACCACGGGTCGTCGGCGCCGACCACGATCATGCCGGCGGTGTCGGGGAACTTCTTGCGGGCCATCACGTGCACCGGGTCGACGGCGGCGAAGGCCGCCTCGTCACCCCCGAAGGCCTTGGCGACGGTCTCCTGGTGGCTGCCCAAGGTCGGCTCCTCCTGTCCGGAGATGTCCAGGAAGGTCCCGTACACCTCGGGCGCGTTGACGGCCAGTTGCAGCGCGCACGTCCCGCCGAGCGAGAGCCCGCCGATGGCGAGGGCACCGCGGCCGGTGGCGGTCTGCAGGTTGTGGTGGATCCAGTCCGGGATGTCGACGGCCAGGTAGGTCTGCGACTTGGCGATCTGGGAGTCCATGCAGAGCGGGTTGGCGAAGTTGCCGCCGGTCTGGTCGGCGACCAGCACGATCGGCGCGAGGCCCTGGTGCCGGGCGGCGAAGGCGTCCAGGGTCTCCCGGACCGCGCCGGAGTTCACCCAGTCCTCGGGCGCGCCGGGCTGGCCGGGCAGCAGCACCACGACGGGCAGCAGCGGCCGGGGGTTGGCCCGGTAGGCGGGCGGCAGGTAGACGTACCCGGGGCGCGGCGAGAAGCCGGACTTGGTACCGGGGACGGTCACGGTGGACAGGGTGCCCTTGTCCGGCAGGCCGGGCGGCGCGTGCCAGAGCTCGGCGAGCGGGCGGTCGGGCGCGCCCTGCACGGTGGCGGCCGCCCGTCCGGTGGTCAGTTCGTCGGTCTGCGGCGCCAGCATGGCCCGGGCCGTCGGGTACTGGTCGAAGCCCCGGTTGACCTGCGAGGCGGCCATCAGCACCACCAGGACCAGGCCGCCGACCGCGAACAGCCGGCGGCGGACGGTCAGCAGCGGGGCGCGGAAGCAGAGCAGGGCGATGGCGAACAGCGCGACCCCGATCCAGCGCAGCACGAACTCCGGGGTGCCCTCCGGGAAGGGGTGCCACCAGTCGTCGACGGCGATCTTCACCAGGACGGTCAGCACCCCGCCGAGCAGCAGGGCGCCGAGCATGCGCGGGGCGCGCCAGCGCTCGTGCCGGGAGAACGCCAGCAGGGCCAGCGCACCCCAGCCCGCGGCGAGCACGGCGTACGGGATCGGGCCGTGGGTGAGCGGCCAGTCGATCGGGTTCCAGCGGGTGGCGAGGGTGAGCGTGGTCATGCGGCTTTGCCCGGCGGTGTGGTGTCGGCCAGGAATCCGTAGGCGACGACGTTTCCCTCGTAGCCCTGTTCCTCGCTGTACGCGCCACCGCAGGTGATGACCCGCAGCTGTGCGTCGGCGGCCTGGCGGTAGACCCGGTCGTCCGGGAAGTCCTTTCGGTCGTGCACTTCGATGGCGTACAGCTGGTAGACGGCGGTGGCGCCGTCGGCGCGGGCGATCTCGATCCGGTCGCCGCGGTGGAGCGCCCCCAGGTGGTAGAAGACGGCCGGCCCGGCCTGGTTGTCGACGTGCCCCACCAGGATGGCGGTGCCGCGCTGGCCGGGGGTGGCCCCGCCGCGGTACCAGCCCGCGAGGTTGCGGTCGGTCGCGGGCGGGGCCTGGAGGTGGCCGTCCGGGTCCAGGCCCAGCTCGGTGACCGGGGCGTCCAGGCGGACGGCCGGGATGCGGATCCGGGTCGGGGCGGACGGGCCGAGCGGGGGGACGACGGAGACCGGGGCGAAGCCGGACAGCGCCTGGCCGGTCGGCGCGGGCGGCAGCACGGGCGAGCCGCCGTCGTGCAGCAGCCAGGCGCCGAGCACCAGCGCGGCGCCGGCCGCGAGGGTGCCCGGCCAGGGGCTCCTGCTCTGCTGGTCGCCCACGGGTGCTCCCTCCTGCCGGCCCGGATCCCATTCCTGAGAGTTTCCTGGGAACTCATTCAATCGGATCGGACCCTACGGCACGTCCCCACGACGGTCGTATCCGCACCCGCCGATCGGCAGGGATCGCGGCCTCGGCCCTGCGCCGGGTGCCCGTGTCACCACGGAACGTGATTCCACTGTCGCGCGGGCGGCCGCGGCCCTACCACTCGTCGAACAGCATCGACGTTCCGGCCCGCCGGTTCGGTTGCGTCAATCGGGCGATCGATCCCGACCGTCCGCTGCGCCTCTCCGACCGTTCCGGACCGCATGCCATGCTGACCCGGTCACGGGCTCCATCCCCCTCCGGTCGGCCCGGACATCCCCCTCCGGTCGGACCGGACTTCCGCACGCCGCGCGCACCCGGCACCCGAGCCGGCCGCCTGCCGATCGCCTCACGAACGGAGTGACCATGGACGCGCTCTCCCGCCGAACCCTGCTGGCCGCCGGAGCGGCCACCGCCGCGACCCTGGCGACCGGCTGCGGCACCGACCGGGCCGACGGCGGGGAACACGCGTCCGGCGGTCAGAGCGCCACCCCGGCCGGCCCGCCGGACGGGCAGAGCACCACCCCGGCCCCGGTCCCGCAGAAGCCGCAGGCCGTACTGATCGGCGACGGCTCCACCTCGGACACCGGTGCCCAGCCCCACCAGCCCGTCACCGAGCGGCTCCAACCCGGCCAGCGGCCCCCGCAGTTCGTGGTCTTCTCCTGGGACGGCGCCGGCGAACTCGACAACGGCCTGTTCGCCCGCTTCCGCCGGCTGGCCCAGGAGCACAACGCCTCGATGACCTTCTTCCTCAGCGGCCTGTACCTGCTGCCGGAGTCCAAGAAGGACCTGTACCGCCCCCCGCAGCACAAGGTCGGCGCCTCCGAGATCGGCTACCTGAGCGACCAGCACATCCACGACACCCTGGAGAACGTGCACGCCGCCTGGCTGGAGGGCCACGAGATCGGCACCCACTTCAACGGCCACTTCTGCGGCTCCACCGGGGTCAGCGCGTGGTCCCCGGAGGAGTGGGACAGCGAGATCCAGCAGGCGATGGACTTCGTGACGAAGTGGCGCACCAACACCGGCTTCACCGACCTGCCCGCCCTGCCCTTCGACTACCGCAAGGAGCTGATCGGCAGCCGCACCCCCTGCCTGGAGGGCCAGCGCAACCTGCTGCCCACCGCCGTCAAGCGCGGCTGGCGCTACGACAGCAGCGGCAACGGCACCCAGGTGTGGCCGCAGAAGATCCAGGGCGGCGCACTGTGGGACCTCCCGCTGCAGGCCATCCCGTTCCCCGGGCACACCTTCCAGGTGCTGTCGATGGACTACAACATCATGTTCAACCAGTGCGGCTCCAACACCAAGGCCGATCCGGCGCTCTACCCGGGCTTCCAGGCCCAGGCCCGGGACTCCTACCTGATGGGCTTCGACCGCGCCTACAACGGCAACCGGGCGCCGTACATCATCGGCAACCACTTCGAGGAGTGGAACGGCGGCATCTACATGAACGCCGTCGAGGACGTGCTCAAGTCGATCGCGGGCAAGCCGGAGGTCCGGCTGGTCTCGTTCCGCCAACTGGTGGACTGGCTGGACGCCCAGGACCCTGCGGTGCTGCGCAAGCTGCAGGGCCTCGGCCCGGGCCAGTCCCCGGCCGGCGGCTGGGAGAGCTTCCTCGGCACCCCGGCGGCGCCGCCGGTCCCCCCCGCCACGGCCGCGGCCGGCTGAGCTTCAGCCCTTCGGACGGATCCGGCCGGAGAGCAGCGCCCCCAGCGCCGCCACCGCGGCCATCACCAGCAGGATCACCGCGAAGGCGCCGGGGGAGCCGTCGGCCCCGGCGCCCTCGTGGGCGGCGGCCAACGAGCCGCCGCCCAGCGCCGCGAACAGCACCCCCGCCAGGCCGGTCAGCAGCACGTTGCCCAGCGCGTCGCTCATCTGCAGCGCGGCCGAGTTGGCCCCGGCGTCCTCCGGCGCGGAGAGCTTCATCATCAGCACGCTGACGCTCGCGACCGTCAGCCCCATTCCGATGCCGCCGACGCCCCAGGCCACCGACGCCGTCCAGGCCGGCACCGCCGGAACCAGCACCAGCGCGGCGCCCGCGATCGCCACCGCGGTCAGCACGAAGCCGCCCCGGATCATCGCCCCGCGGTAGCGCTCGGCCCCGGGTCGGCCCTGCAGCCAGGAGCCCAGCGCCCAGGTGAGCCCGCCGCTGGTCAAGGTGAGCCCGGAGAGGGTCGGCGAAAGGTCCCGCTGGGTGGTCATCATCAGCGGGACGAAGGCCTCCGCGCCGAGGAACGCCCCGGCCGCCAGCCCGCGCAGCAGGATCACCGTCGGCAGTCCGCGCCCGGCCCGCAGGGTCCGCTTCGGCAGCAGCCCCAGCACGGCCGGCACCAGCAGCGCCGCCCCGGCGATCCCGGGGAGCAGCCCGACCAGGTCGCGCCGCTGGCCGGCGTACTGCAGCAGACCGGCGCCGACCGCCGCCATGGCCGCCAGCAGGGTGCGGCGGCGGTCGAACTCGGCACCCCTGAGCACCGGGTGCTCCCGCTCGGAGCGGGCCAGCGCCGGGCCCATCACCGCCAGCGGCAGCAGGATCAGCACCGGCACCGCGAGGAAGACCCAGCGCCAGCCGAGGTGCTGGGTGACCGCCCCGGACACCAGCGGTCCGACGATGGAGGGCAGCACCCAGGCCGAGGAGAAGGCGGCGAACACGGCCGGCCGCAGCCGCTCCGGGTAGGCCCGGCCGACCACCACGTACAGCGCGACGATCACCAGCCCGCCGCCCAGCCCCTGGGTCGCCCGCCCGGCCACGAACACCCACATGCCGGGCGCCGTCCCGGCCACCACCAGGCCGGCGCCGAAGACCGTGATGCCGGTGAACAGCGGCTGCAGCGGGCCGCGCCGGTCGCACCACTGACCGGAGACGACCAGGGCGAACAGCGTGGTGGTGAAGTAACCGGAGAAGGCGAAGGCGTACAGCCCGAGGCCGTTCAGCTGCCGGGCCGCGGTCGGCATCGCGGTGTTGACGGCGGTCGCCTCGAAGGCGATCACCAGGACCACCGACACGATCCCGAGTGTCAGGGCGCGGTAGCGGCCGCTCATGACTCCCCCGCCGGGGTCGGCTCCGGAGCCGGAGGGTATCGAGGGGGAGTCGACCGAGGTGGGGGAGGCAGTGGTCATACGTAACATCGTAAGAGCCGTCCGCCTCGGTGACTCCTGACCGCAGTCCCTGACCGGATCCGTCGCAGGCCCTAGGACCAGCCACCCCCGGGGCGTCAGTGCAGCGCCTTGAGCCCCACCACGCCGGAGACGATCAGCAGCAGGCAGCCGATCCGGGCCATGGTCACCGCGTCCCCCAGGACGGCCATGCCGTAGAGCGCGGTGCCGACCGCTCCGATGCCGACCCAGACCGCGTAACCGGTGCCGATCGGGATGGTGCGCATCGCGTACGCCAGCCCGCCCATGCTGAACAGCAGCGCGACGCCGAAGACGAGGCTGGGAACGGGGCGGGAGAAACCCTTGGACGATTCCAGGGCCACTGCCCAGACGGTCTCCAGGAGACCCGAGACGATCAGAACGAGCCAAGCCATGACGGCCGTACCTCCGCAGTCCACAGCGGCCGGATTACCGCTGAACTGCGTCGTCTTGTCGTCACCGGGTACGACGCTCTCGTCCGGGGTGGCGGGAAAACAGCCACCGCCTCCGACGGTAGCACACATTGCCACGCAGAATTTACAGAAGCTCGTTGACCCCATTCCGGCGATCGGCCATCCTGAATTCGCCGGCCGTGTGCCCGAGTGGCCCAGGGAACCGTCTGCAAAGCGGTGTACGCGGGTTCAATTCCCGCCACGGCCTCGAAAGGGGAATTGCCGGTCGACTCCAAGAAGTCGACCGGCAATTCGGCATTCCGGCATTCCGCTTTCCCGGCCGGCCCCGCTCAGGCGGTGACGGCGTCCTCCGGCCGGATCGGCAGCCGGCCGACCGGCAGGCCGGTGGCGGCCCGGACGGCGGCGGCGACGGCCGAGGGGGCGACCACCGCGGGCACCGCGCTGACGGCCTTGGCGCCGAAGGTGGCGACCACGTCCCGCTCCTCCAGCAGCGCGGCGATCCGCACCTCCGGGGTGTCCAGCGAGGTGGGCAGCCGGTAGCCGGTGAGCGAGGGGTTGCCCAGCACCCCGCCCTCCGTGCGCAGGTCCTCCAGCAGCGCCAGGCCCACGCCCTGGGCCACGCCCGCCTCGATCCGGTCCTCGATCTGGCGCGGGTTCAGCGCCCGGCCGACGTCCTGGGCGACGGTCATCTCGACCACCCGGACGGCCCCCAGCTCGATGTCCACGTCCACCACCGCGCGCATCGCGCAGAAGGAGATGGAGACGAAGGCGTCGCCCTGCCCGGACTCGTCCAGCGGCTCGGTCGGGTGCGGGCGGCACTGGGCGGTGGCCCAGAGCTCCTTGCCCTCCAGCGCCTCGGCGACCGGCATCCCGAGCACCCCGTCGTAGGAGGTGATCTTGCCGTCGGCGATCTGCAGCAGCTCCACCGACATCCCGAAGTTGGCCGCGATCGGCTGCAGCAGCTGGTGGCGGACCATCAGCGCGGCCCGCTCGACCGCCCCGCCGGAGACCCAGGTGTGCCGGCCCCGCGCGGACGGCCCGGCGATGGACTGGTCGCTGTCGGCCGGCGCGATGTAGACCTCGCTGACGCCCAGCACGCTCTGCACGATCTGCCGGGCCAGCGTGGCGAAGCCCTGCCCGGCGTCGACGGCCGCACAGATCACCGTGGCGTGGTCGCCGCTGACCCGCACGGTGGCGGTGGAGACCTCGTCCTCGCCCTCGGCGCCCAGCATGTGCACCATGCCGACGGCGTAGCCGATGCCGCGGCGCACCGCGGCCGGGTCCCCGGCGCCGCCGGGCCCGCCGGGCAGCAGCCACTCGGCGTCCGGGTCGTCCACCGGCAGGGCCGGCAGCGGCTCGGCCGCCACCGCGTCCAACAGCGCCTTCACCGGCGCGGGGCAGGTGACGGCCTGTCCGGTGGGCAGCGGGTCGCCGGTGGACATCGCGTTGCGGCGGCGGATCTCCACCGGGTCCACGCCCACCCGGGCGGCCAGCTGGTCCAGCTGGGACTCGTACGCGAAGCAGGCCTGCAGCGCGCCCTCGCCGCGCATCCGCCCGGCCGGCGGGTTGTTGGTGCGCACCGCCCAGGCGTCCACGAACACGTTGGGGCAGACGTACGGGCCGACCGAGAAGGCCGTCGCGGCGGCCAGCGCCTCGGCGGAGACGTCCGCGTAGGCGCCGCCGTCCAGCAGGATCTGCGCCTCCACCTTCACCAGGGTGCCCTCGGCGTCGGCGTGGTGGCGGTAGCGCAGCAGCGCGGGGTGGCGCGAGGTGTGGGTGTGGAAGGACTCCTCGCGGGTGAGGGTCATCTTCACCGGACGGCCGGTGCGCAGCGCCAGCAGCGCCAGGGTGACCTGGAAGGAGATGTCCTCGCGGTCGGTGGTGGCGCCGGGCACGCCCGTGACGACCAGTCGGACCCGGTCGGGCTCCAGGCCCAGGCAGGCGGCGGTGCGGTCGCGGTCGCCGTGCGGGTCGGTGGAGGACAGGTGCAGCTCCACGCCGCCGTCCGGGCGCGGCACGGCCAGCCCGGCCTCGGCCCCGAGCGGGGCCGGGTCCTGCCGGCCGACCTGGTAGAGGCCCTCTACGACGATCTCGCCGACCGCGTCCGGGTCCCCGGTGCGCAGCGGCAGGTGGCGGAACAGGTTGCCGTCCGGGTGCAGCGCCGGCGCGGTGAAGGCCTGCTCGGGGTCGGTGACCGCCTCCAGCGGCTCGTAGTCGACCGCGATCAGGCCGACCGCCAGCCGGGCGGTGTCCGGGTGGTCGGCGGCGACCGCGGCGATCGGCTCACCGTGGTGGCGCACCACGCCGGCGGCCAGCACCGGCCGGTCGGCGACGATCGGGCCGGCCGGGGCGCCGTCGGGCAGGCCGTCCGGACCGGGCGGCAGGTCGGCGGCGGTGACCACGGCGTGCACCCCGGGCAGGGCGAGCGCGGCCGAGGTGTCGATGCCGCGGATCCGGGCGTGCGGGTGCGGCGAGCGCAGCACCGCGCCCCACAACAGCCCCTCGGCCCACAGGTCGGCCGCGTACGGGTAGATCCCGAGCGCCTTGGGCAGCGCGTCGCTGCGCAGCGGGGAGGTGCCCAGGCCGAAGGGCTCCGGTGCGGCGCCGCCCTCGCCGCCGTCCTGCTGGAGTGCTGCGCCGATGTCGGTAGGCGACGTCATGATGCGTGGTCGTCCTCGGGGAGCCGGATGCCGTGGGCGGGGGTGGCGCCGTAGGGGACGCCGGTGGTCGGTGCCCCGGCCTCGGCCTGGGCGCCGTGCGGGTCCGCGTACGGGGTGCCGTGAGGAGGCGCGCCGTCGTGGACGGCGCCGGGCAGCGGGGTGCCGTGCGCGGGGGTGGGCTCGTAGACCGGGGCGTCGTAGCCGGTGTCGTAGCCGTGGTGCTGCTGGTGGCCGTCCGGGTAGCCCGCCGGCACGTAGGTGCCGTGCGCGGGGGTGGCCTGGTACGGCTGCTCGGGGTAGCCCTGCGGCGGGTAGTACACCTGGTCGCCGGTGGCCTGGGCGGGGATGCCGGGCTGCATCGCGGTCAGGGCGGAGGTGTCGTACACGCCGGTGTCGTAGCCGCCGTCGCCGTACGGCTGCTCGGCGGGGGCCGGAGCCGGGGCGGGGGCCCGGACGGCTTCGGCGGCGGCCTCGACGGGCGGCTGGGGGACGTGCTCGATCCAGGCCTCGTCGGAGTAGACCGGCGGCTCGACGGCCGGCTCCGGCTGGACGGCGGGCTGCTGCCCGGCCGGGGAGGCCTCAGCGGTCCGGGAAGCCTCGGTGGCCTCCTCGGCGGCGGCCGCGGCGGCCTCCTCCGCCTCCTCGGCCTCCAGCGCGCGGGCGTCCGCGACGGTCTGGACGGCGGCCAGCACGCCGCGGTAGCCGGTGCAGCGGCAGAGGTTGCCGCACAGCGCCTGCCGGGCCTCGACCTCGGTGGGCCGGTGGTTGCGCTGGAGCAGGTCGTGCACGGCCATCGCCATGCCGGGGGTGCAGTAGCCGCACTGCACGGCGCCGGAGGCGGCCAGCGCCTGCTGGACGTCGCTCGCGCCACCGGCCGCGGACAGGCCCTCGACGGTGTTGATCTCGCTGTCGGCGGCCAGCGCGGCGGGCACCAGGCAGCCGGCCACCAGCTGGCCGTCGACCTGCACCGAGCAGGCGCCGCACTCGCCCTGCTCGCAGCCGTCCTTGGCGCCGGCCAGGCCGAGCCGCTCGCGCAGCACGTAGAGCAGGCTCTCGCCGATCCAGGCGTCGGTGACGGGCCGTTCGAAACCGTTGACCCGCAGCGTGTAGGAGGCGCACGGGCGCAGCTCCCGGCTGACCTGCGGGGTGGGGCCGAGCGGGTCGGCGTCGAGGGTCTCGATGGGGTCTGTGGTCACTTCAGCGCCCTTCCCAGTGCCCGTCGGGCCAGCACCGATACGGTACGCCGCAGCCGAACGGCGGCCGCGGTCGGCCCCTCGGTCACGGCCTCCCAGGCGCCCTCGGCGCCATAGTTGTCGGGGACGCAGGCGGCGGCCACGTACTCGCCGAAGGCGGCGCCCGCGGCCGGGTCGATCTCCCGGCTGCCGTCCCAGTCGATGCAGCCGGCCACCCAGGCCTCGGCCTCCAGCGGGCGCAGCGGGACGGGGGCGACGGCCCCGACGGCGCAGCGCACGGCGCGCCGGGCCGGGTCGAGGACGAGCGCGACGGAGGCTGTGGCGCGGGCCGGGCCGCTGCGGCCGGTGGCCTTGAGGAAGACCTGCGGCGCGTGCAGCAGCGGGACGCGCACCCAGGTGAGCAGTTCGCCGGGACGCACCGGGTCGAGGCCGGTGAGCAGGTGACTGACCGGCACCTCGCGGCTGCCGCCGGCCCGGACGAGGGTGACGCTGGCCTCCAGGGCGGCGAGCACCGGGAGGGTGTCGCCGGCCGGGGCGGCGGTGACGATGTTGCCGCCGAGGGTGCCGACGTTGCGGACCTGCGGCGGGCCGGCGGTGCGGGCGGCGTCGGCGAGGGCGGGGATGAGCGCGGCGAAGTCGGGGCGGTCCATCCGGGCGTGGGTGAGTCCGGCGCCGAGCACGGCGGTTCCCCCGTCCTCGTAGCGCCAGCCGCGCAGTTCGGTGATCCGACCGAGGCCGATCAGGGCGGCGGGGCGCAGCCGTCCGGCGTTGACGGCTTCCATGAGGTCGGTGGCTCCGGCCACCGGTACCGCGGCCGGGGCGGCGGCCAGCGCGTCGACGGCCTCGTCGAGCGAGGCCGGCAGCATGATCGTCCGGTTCACCTGGGTCCCACCGTGCTCCACTTGCTCATCGATCGTCTGCCGCCCGCGGCCGTGGCCGCACTGTCCGCGTCAGCAGCCCGGCCTGGCCGTAGGGTACGGGCGATCGGGCCGGGTTGGGCAACTCTGGCACACAATGCTCGATGATCATTTCGGGACCGGTGAACGGGACTGCCCGTTTGGGACGGATACCGGGCGGTATCTGCCCCGACCCGAACAGGCCCGGGGCAGATGTTCATCTCTTCTTGACGTCAGATGACCGTCCATAAGTTCCCGACGGACACATCAGCACACCGGCGGCACCGCCTCAGCGCACCGGCGGCGGCCCCTCGATCGGCCGCCCCGCCACCCCGGGCCGGCGCTGCCAGGGGTGCGGCCCGTCGACCGGGCGGTACTCGACGCCCAACGCGTCCAGCACCTCCAGGTGGGCGCGCAGCCGCCGCTCGAAGCCCGGGTAGTCCCGCTCGGCCGGCTGGGCGGGCAGTTCGGACCAGGCGACCTCGGCGAAGGCGACCAGCCGGGGGAAGGCCCGGTAGTCGACGTCCCGGGCGCTGTCCATGAACTCGCTCCACAGGTTGGCCTGGGTGCCGATGACGTGCCGGGCGGCGGCCTCGTCCAGCTGCTCCGGGACGGGCTCGAAGCGGTAGACGTCCTCCAGCGTTCGCACGAAGCCGACCGGGATCGGCTCGTCGGGCCCGTCCGCCTGCCGGTGGTCCAAGTAGACGTGCTGCTCGGGGCACATCACCACGTCGTGCCCGGCCTCGGCGGCCGCGATCCCGCCGCCGAAGCCCCGCCATGACGAAACCGCCGCGCGTGACCGCCCCCACGCCTCCCGGCACTCAGTACCCGACGCCGACGCTTCCCCCTCCTCCGTCGGTCGCTCGTCGCTCGTCGCTCTCGGCGTCGGCGCGCCCTTCGGCGTGGTGGCGATGGCGAGACCGCCCTCCAGGATCTCGTCCCAGCCGATCAGCCGGCGGCCGCGCTCGGCCAGCCAGCGGTCGAAGTGCCGGATGAGGTGGCTCTGCAGCTCGTCCTCGTTGGCCAGACCGAGCTCGCGGATCCGGGCCTGGGCGGCGGCGCTGTCCTTCCACTGCTCCTTGGGGCACTCGTCGCCGCCGAGGTGGACGAACTCGGACGGGAACAGCTCCAGGACCTCCTCCAGCACCCCCTCGAAGAACCGCAGGGTCTCCTCGGAGGCGTTGAGCACGTTGTGGCTCACCCCCCAGTCCGTCCAGACACCGAGCTCGGCGGTGTCCACCACGTCGGTGTTGCCCAGCTCGGGGTAGGCGGCGACGGCGGCCTGGGTGTGGCCGGGCAGGTCGATCTCCGGGACGACGGTGATCCCGCGCGCGGCCGCGTAGGCGACGATCTCGCGCAGGTCGTCCTGGGTGTAGTAGCCGCCGTGCGGCCGGTCGTCCCGGCGCTGCCCGGCCCGGTAGCCGACCATCGAGCGCTCCCGCCAGGCGCCGAGCGCGGTCAGCCGCGGGTAGCGCTTGATCTCGATCCGCCAGCCCTGGTCGTCGGTCAGGTGCAGGTGCAGCACGTTGAGCTTGTGCGCGGCCAGCAGGTCGACGAAGCGCAGCACGTCGGACTTGGGCAGGAAGTGCCGGGCGACGTCCAGCAGCACGCCGCGCCAGCCGAACCGGGGCGCGTCGGCGATGTCCGCCCCGGGCAGCACCCAGGCCTCCCGGCGCAGCGGGGAACGGCGGTACGCGTCGGGCCCGAGCAGCTGCCGCACGGTCTGGGCCGCCCACAGCGCGCCGGCCGGGCCGCCCGCGGCGAGCAGGGCGTGGCCGGGGCGCACCGTGATCCGGTACGCCTCGGCGGCCAGGGTGTCGTCCAGGACCAGCTCGATGCCCGCCCCCGGGCGGCCCGGGGCGAGCGGCAGCCCGGTGGCGGCGGACAGCGTGCCGCGCAGCCAGCGCTCGGCGTCGGCCAGCCCGGGCGGCGCGGTCAGCGTGGTGGTGGCGTCGAGCGGGAAGTCCTCGTCCGGGCGCCGGACGGCACTCGAAGGTGCGGGAATGAGGTCCATTCCGACATCCTGCCCAGGCCCGGAACGATTGGCATAGACCACCTCGGAAACGCGGTGCTATGCAAAACGGCGTTCCGAGGACGCCACCGGGCTACTTGTCGCCGTTGTCCCCGTCGCCGCCCTGCGGCTTGCCGATGCCGTCGTAGATCTCCTTGCACATCGGGCAGACCGGGTACTTCTTCGGATCGCGACCGGGCACCCACACCTTGCCGCACAGCGCCACGACCGGGGACCCGGAGAGCGCGCTCTCCATGATCTTGTCCTTCTGGACGTAGTGCGCGAAGCGCTCGTGGTCGCCGTCCCCGTGGGACACCTGGGGGACGGGCTCGACCAGGGTGCCGGTGCCGAGGCCGCGCTCGGGCTCAAGAGTGCTCATAGGTGCCAAGTCTATGGGCGCCCCCGGAAACCGGGCCAGTGTCGCGCGGCGACCCCGGGGTCCGCGGGCGGCGGCTCAGTTCATCGTCGGGTCGTCCGGGTAGGTCGCCAGCAGGGCCAGTGGGCCGCGCTGGCGGCGCAGCACCGAGCGCCACAGCCGCTCCGGCTCGGGGCTGGAGACGTCCCCGGGCTCGCAGTCCACCAGGTACCAGGCGCCGCTCTCCAGCTCGCTCTCCAGCTGGCCCGGCGACCAGCCGGCGTACCCGGCGAAGATCCGCAGGCTGCCCAGTTCCCCGGCCAGCACCTCGGGCGGCGCCTCCAGGTCCACCAGGCCGATCGCGCCGTGCACCCGCCGCCAGCCGAGCGGCTCGCCGATACCCGGCTCCCCCGGCGCGACCGCCAGACCGAGCGCCGAGTCCAGCGCCACCGGCCCGCCCTGGAACACCACCGCGGGCTGCCCGACGAGTCTGCCCCAGCCGTCCAGCACACTGCCCACCTCGACCGGTGTGGGCCGGTTGAGCACCACGCCGAGCGCCCCCTCGACGTCGTGGTCGAGGAGCAGCACCACCGCCCGGGCGAAGTTCGGGTCGCTGAGCATGGGCGTCGCGACGAGCAGACGGCCGGTGTGGGACCGGCCTCCGTGCGATTGGGCCGCCGTCATGCCACACATGATCCCGCAGAACGGCACCGGTCGGACACCGCAACACCCGAAACCCCGCCACGCCGGAGGAACACCCGTACGGCCGTACCGGCGGGCGGGAGCGCGGCGGGAGAGAGCACCATCACGGGAGAGGCTCACGGGAACCACCGGCACGCCCACTACCATCTACGGATGGTGGACGCCCCTCTACGGTGCCGACTCGGATTCTCCGGGGGCCCGAACGCGCCCGTACGCCCGTACCACCGGTCCACCTGCGGCTCCGTACCGGAGCCGTTCCCATTCCTCTGGCACCCCGGATTGCGAGAACGATGACCGACGACGTCCTGCTGGTCCACGGCGGAAACCCGCTCGAAGGCGAGATCCGTGTCCGCGGAGCGAAGAACCTGGTCCCCAAGGCCATGGTCGCCGCGCTCCTCGGCCAGGGCCCCAGCAGACTGCGCAACGTCCCGGACATCCGCGACGTCAAGGTGGTCCGCGGCCTGCTGCAGCTGCACGGCGTGACCGTGCGCACCGGCGACGAGGACGGCGAGCTGATCCTCGACCCCTCGCACGTCGAGAGCGCCAACGTCGCCGACATCGACGCCCACGCCGGCTCCTCGCGGATCCCGATCCTGTTCTGCGGCCCGCTGCTGCACCGCCTCGGCCACGCCTTCATCCCGGGCCTGGGCGGCTGCGACATCGGCGGCCGCCCGGTCGACTTCCACTTCGAGGTGCTGCGCCAGTTCGGCGCCACCATCGAGAAGCACCCGCAGGGCACCTACCTGGTCGCCCCGCAGCGGCTGCGCGGCACCAAGATCGAGCTGCCCTACCCCTCGGTCGGCGCGACCGAGCAGGTGCTGCTCACCGCCGTCCTCGCCGAGGGCGTCACCGAGCTGCGCAACGCGGCCATCGAGCCGGAGATCGTCGACCTGATCTGCGTGCTGCAGAAGATGGGCGCGATCATCACCCTGGGCACCGACCGCACCATCCTGATCACCGGTGTGGACGAGCTGAACGGCTACACCCACCGCGCCCTGCCGGACCGCCTGGAGGCCGCCTCCTGGGCCTGCGCGGCACTCGCCACCAAGGGCGACATCTACGTCCGCGGCGCCCGCCAGCTGGAGATGATGACCTTCCTCAACACCTTCCGGAAGGTCGGTGGCGCCTTCGAGGTGGAGGACGAGGGCATCCGCTTCTGGCACCCGGGCGGCGAACTCAAGGCGATCGCCCTGGAGACGGACGTCCACCCGGGCTTCCAGACCGACTGGCAGCAGCCGCTGGTGGTCGCGCTGACCCAGGCCACCGGCCTGTCCATCGTCCACGAGACGGTGTACGAGTCGCGGCTGGGCTTCACCGGCGCGCTCAACCAGATGGGCGCGCACATCCAGCTCTACCGCGAGTGCCTGGGCGGGACCCCGTGCCGCTTCGGGGCGCGCAACTTCCTGCACTCCGCGGTCGTCTCCGGCCCGTCCAAGCTGATGGGCGCCGAGCTGGTCATCCCGGACCTGCGCGGCGGCTTCTCGTACCTGATCGCGGCGCTGGCGGCCGAGGGCACCTCGACCGTGCACGGCATCGACCTGATCAACCGCGGCTACGAGAACTTCATGGAGAAGCTGCGGGACCTCGGCGCCCACGTCGAGCTGCCCAGCGAGCAGCTGGTCGACGCGTAACGACCGCGCACACGGCGAGAGGCCGGGCTCCCCGCGGGGAGCCCGGCCTCTCGGGCGTTCAAGGGGTGACTCAGGCGCCCTTGGCGGCTTCCTTCAGCTTGGAGCCGGCGCTCACCTTGGCGCTGTAGCCGGCCGCGATCTGGATCGGCTCGCCGGTCTGCGGGTTGCGGGCGGTGCGGGCAGCGCGGTGGGTGCGCTCGAAGGTCAGGAAACCGGGGATGGTGACCTTCTCGTCGCCCTTGGCGACGACCTCGCCGACGATCTCGGCGAAGGCGGCCAGAACGGCGTCGGCGTCCTTGCGGGTCACCTCGGCGCGCTCGGACAGCGCGGCCACCAGCTCACTGCGGTTCATGTGTACTCCTGTGGTCTGTTCGCTTGCGGTGTGCGGGGGCCCATCGGTGCTCCCACCGGGGGGCACCCGGATGGGCCGCAGGTCCGCACACTGTGCTCATGCAAGGCAATGCGTGGTCGCAGGCCGGGTCCGTACCCGATGCCGCGCGCCGGAGCCGTCGAAGAGGCCCGCCGCCTGCCTGGGAACGAATCCTGCCCCGACCGGCCCCGAGAAAGCCAATCGGGCCCCAGTCGAGCCACCCGAACATCGCCCGCCCGTTGGAGGTGTGACGCTCCGTCGGCTCCGGCGGACCGGGCGCGGACGGCGGTCGGGACGACACGCCGGAAGACCAGGGGGACGTTCCGTACTTGTCGGACACGCCTGCCCCGTGCAGGGCTACCGTACGCCCTAGGCACGACAAGCCCAAACACGCCCCTCGCCCTTGTGTCGCAAGGGTTCGGGGCGGGCGCGGGCGGGTATGGCCGCTAATCGGACATTTGACCGATCGGTGACCCGTCGTCGGAACGGACCGGCGCGGGCCCGTCGGCGGCCCTCAGAGCCTGATGGTCGGGAAGGCCGCGGTGTCGAGCGTGCCGACGATGCCGGGGGTCGGACGGGCCGGAGCGGCCTCCTGAGCATCGGCCAGGGCCGCCTCGCGCACCGCGGAGGCGACGGTCTTGGCGACGTCCTTGTGGAAGACGCTCGGGATGATGTAGTTGGCGTTCAGCTCGTCGTCGCCGACGGTGGTGGCCAGCGCGCGGGCGGCGGCGATCATCATCTCGGTGTTGACCGTGCGGCTCTGGGCGTCCAGCAGGCCGCGGAAGACACCCGGGAAGACCAGCACGTTGTTGATCTGGTTCGGGAAGTCGCTGCGGCCGGTGGCGACCACCGCGGCGGTCTGCCGGGCCACCGCCGGGTCGACCTCCGGGTCCGGGTTGGCCAGCGCGAAGACGATCGCCTGGTCCGCCATGGTGGCCAGGTCGTCGCCGTCCAGGACGTTCGGGGCCGAGACGCCGATGAAGACGTCCGCGCCCGCCACGGCCTCCTTGAGGCTGCCGGTGCGGCCCGATCGGTTGGTGTGCTCGGCGATCCAGCGCAGGCTGTCGTTGAGGTCCTCACGGCCCAGGTGAACCACGCCGTGCACGTCGGCGACGGTGGCGTGCTCGACACCGGCGGCCAGCAGCAGCTTGAGGATCGCGGTGCCGGCGGCGCCGGCGCCCGACATCACCACGCGGATGTCGCCGATCTCCTTGCCGACCACCTTCAGCGCGTTGGTGAGGGCGGCCAGCACCACGATCGCGGTGCCGTGCTGGTCGTCGTGGAAGACCGGGATGTCCAGGGCCTCGCGCAGCCGGGCCTCGATCTCGAAGCAGCGCGGCGCGGAGATGTCCTCCAGGTTGATGCCGGCGAAGCCCGGGGCGATCGCCTTGACGATGGCCACGATCTCGTCGGTGTCCTGGGTGTCCAGGCAGATCGGCCAGGCGTCGATCCCGGCGAAGCGCTTGAACAGGGCCGCCTTGCCCTCCATGACGGGCAGCGCGGCGGCCGGGCCGATGTTGCCCAGGCCCAGCACCGCGGAGCCGTCGGTGACCACCGCGACGCTGTTGCGCTTGATGGTCAGGCGGCGGGCGTCCTCGGGGTTCTCGGCGATCGCCATGCAGACCCGGGCCACGCCCGGGGTGTAGATCATGCTCAGGTCGTCACGGTTGCGGATCGGCAGCTTCGAGGACATCTCGATCTTGCCGCCGAGGTGCATCAGGAAGGTGCGATCCGAGACCTTGCCGATCGACACGCCGTCGATCGCCCGCAGCTTCTCGACGATCTCCTCGCCGTGCGCGACCGAGGAGGCCGCCACGGTCACGTCGATCCGCAGCGCCTCCAGGCCGGAGGCGGTGACGTCGAGACCGGTCACCGATCCGCCGGAGGACTCCACGGCCGTGGTGATCGCGCTGACCGCGTTGCCGCGGGCCGGGACCTCCAGTCGCACCGTGATCGAGTTGGAGACACTGGGCACCGTCGCCATCGACGCTTCCTTCTTCCGTCTGTCCCGCAGGCTCAACATTTTGTTGAAGGCATCGCCTGCGCATGCTAGACCTCGATCGTCGCACCTTCCAAGCGGTTGCCAGAAATAACGTTCATTGAGTGTGCGGATCCGACAACCGGACCGGGTCCCCCACAGTCTCCGGCCGCACACTCCTTGCCTCTCCCGGCCGATGCGTTACATTGGACGGGACACCGGCTCGATCCAAGCCCCCGGGCCCAACCTTCGTCCCTTAGAGGGACCACTTGCCGCGAGGCGAGCATGGCGGGTCGGTGTTCTAAACGTCCGAAGGCCCCTCACCACCGGTGAGGGGCCTTCGTCGTGGGCGGGTCAGCCGTGCAGCAGCGCGGGCACGCCGGCCGCATCCGGCAGGTCGTCAGGACCGGACAGCACGGTCAGCCGCTGCGTCGCCCGGGTCAGCGCCACGTACAGCACCCGCAGGCCGGCCTCCGACTCGCCGGCGATGCCGGTCGGGTCGGCGACCACCGTCGCGTCGTACTCCAGGCCCTTGGCCTCCAGGCTGCCCAGCACCACCACGCGCCCGTCCAGGCCCTCGGCCCAGCCGGCCGCCTCGGCCCGGCGGTCCATCGGCACCACGATCGCCACGGTGCCGTCCACCTCGCCCAGCAGCCGCTCCAGCTCCACCCGGGCGGCCCGGCCGAAGGCCTCCGGCGCGGGGTCGGTGACGGCCGCGAAGCGCGGCTCCACGCCGACGTGACGCACCGCGCTCGGCGAGGGCGTGCCCGGGGCGGCCAGGGCCAGCACCTTGGCGGCGACCTCGGCGATCTCGGCCGGGTTGCGGTAGTTGACGGTCAGCGTGAAGCGGCGGCGCGGCTTGCCGGCCAGCACCTCGTCCAGCGCGGCCTGGGCCTCCTGCGGGAACGGCCAGGAGGACTGCGCCGGGTCGCCGACGATGGTCCAGGTGGCCATCCGGGAGCGCCGGCCGATCATCCGCCACTGCATCGGGGTGAGGTCCTGGGCCTCGTCCACGATGACGTGGGCGTACTCCTTGCGCTCCACCGGCTGGCGCTCCCGCTGGCGGGAGTTGCGGTCGGCGAAGGTGGTGACCTCCTCCAGACCGCTCAGCAGGTCCACCGCGTCCACCTCGCGGACCTTCGGGCGGGCCGGCTCGCCGAGCAGCACCTGCAGCTCGTCCACCAGCGCCACGTCGTGCGCCGACAGCGCGCCCTCGCCCTGCGGGGACAGGTGCCGCCAGGAGGCGGCCAGCACCCTGGCCTCGTCCGGGGTGACGGCGCGGCGGGCGATCCGGTTGGTGTGCCGGGTCTGCTTGAGCGTGCCGAGCACCCGGCGCGGGCTCAGCGGCGGCCACCAGGCGTCCAGGAAGTCCAGGAACGACGACTCGTCCGAGACGTAGTCGTCGAAGGACTCCTTCTCCTCCTGGCGCTGTTCCCGGGCGTAGTGGTCGGCCGGCTTGGGCAGGTGCCGGGTGGCCTCCTGCCACAGGGCGTCCAGCAGCAGTCGGCGGGCGCGCGGGCGCAGCAGGTTCAGCGGGGTGCCGCCGGAGCCCACCACGTTGCCGCGGACGGCCCTCAGCCGGCCCGCGTCGAGCTTCAGCACCTCGCCTCGGGCGACCACCTTGAGCTCCTGCGGGGCGCCCAGCTCCAGGGCCGCCCGGGCGGCCCTGCGCAGCAGCTGGACCATCCGGGCCGAGCCCTTGATCCGGGCCGCCTCCGGGCTGTCGTAGGCGCCCGCCTCGATGCCGTCCACCAGCGAGCCGACGGCGCGGATCGCGACCTGGCCCTCCTCGCCGAGCGAGGGCAGGACGCCCTCGGTGTAGGAGACCAGCAGCGCGGTGGGCGAGACCACCAGGATGCCCCCGGCGTAGCGGCGGCGGTCCTGGTAGAGCAGGTACGCGGCACGGTGCAGGGCGACGGCGGTCTTGCCGGTGCCGGGGCCGCCGGTGACGAGGGTGGCCCCGGCCGCGGCGGCCCGGATCACCTCGTCCTGCTCCTTCTGGATCGAGGAGACGATGTCCCGCATGGAGTGGCTGCGGGCGCGGCCGAGCGAGGCCATCAGCGCGCCGTCGCCGACCACGGCCAGTTCCTCGCCGCCCAGGGTCGGGGTGAGGTCGGGGCGCAGCAGGTCGTCCTCGACGCCGATCACCTTGCGGCCCTTGGAGCGGATCACCCGGCGGCGGATGACCCGGCCGGGCTCCACCGGGGTGGCGCGGTAGAACGGCGCGGCCGCGGGGGCCCGCCAGTCGATCACCAGCGGGCCGTACTCGGCGTCCAGCACGCCCAGCCGGCCGATGTGGAGGGTCTCGGCGACGGCCGGGTCGGCCGGGTCGAGCGGGGTGTTCGACGGGATGCCGTGTTCCTCCGGGGCGTCGGCCTGCTGGAGGTCGATCCGGCCGAAGAGGAAGTCCTCGAACTCGTTGTTGAGCCGCTGGAGGTGCGCGCCGGCCCGGTAGACCTGGGCGTCGCGCTCGGCGAGGGCGCCGGGGGTGCCGACCTGGACCCGCTTGGCGGCGTCCTCGAGGATGTACTCGGCCTCGGCGAGCTTCTCCTCCAGCCGGTGGTAGACGGTGTCGAGGTGCTGCTGCTCACCGGCGATCTCGCGCTCGCGGACGGTCTCGTGATCGGTGGCGGGGGTGGTGTCCGTGTTGCTCTGCATGGCCTCGGTGGTTGCGACGGAATCCGGCTCCGGAAAACGAGCGGACGGATGATCCTACGCCGCGACCCCCCGCACGCGCTGCTCCGGAACGTACAAAATCGAAGGCCGCCCTCCGCATCAGCGGTGGACGGCCTTCGGTGTGAACATGGGGTGGTGGAGATGCCGGGAATCGAACCCGGGTCCAGTGGAGTTAATTCAGGGCTTCTCCGAGCGCAGTCCGCTGTGCTTTTCTCGGCCCTGGCGGTCACACGGACAAGCCGCCAACAGGCCCAGCTGCTGTTTGATTTCCCATCCACCCTCGCAGCCCGGGCGGACGGTTGAGTTCCCTAGATTATGCCAGGGTCCGGGTCGGGAACTCCCCGGTCTGACACCCAAGCGCTATCGGTGCTTATTAGGCAGCGAGAGCGAACTGCTGGGAATCGCGCTTAGAGTTGGCGATTATTTTTTTGCGACACGTGGTTAACGAGATCATTGCCGCGTTCCTCGGCTCGCTTCCCCTGTTTCAACATCCCCTGTCGAAACCGATCATCCCCATGTTTTTTTGAGAAACAGCTCGGACGATGACCGTCCGTGTTGCTTGCGCCATAGTACGCGAGGCGACGGGTGAGGGTCCAGCGGATTAACGCTGGCGCCGCCGGGCCGCCGCCACCGCGCGGGCCGTCTCGCGGGTGTCCTGCTTCTCCCGCAGCGTCTGGCGCTTGTCGTACAGCTTCTTGCCGACGGCCAGTGCGAGTTCGAGCTTGACCCGGCCGTCCTTGAAGTACAGGGACAGCGGGACCAGGGTGTGGCCCGCGTCGCGGACCGTGGTCTCGATCTTGCGGATCTCCAGCCGGTGCAGCAGCAGCTTGCGCTTGCGCCGGGCCGCGTGGTTGGTCCACGTCCCCTGGGTGTACTCGGGGATGAAGACGTTGTCGATCCACGCCTCGTGGTTCTGGATGTAGGCGTAGCCGTCGACCAGGTTGGCCCGCCCCTCCCGCAGTGACTTGACCTCGGTGCCGGTGAGTACGAGGCCGCACTCGTAGGTGTCGAGGATCGTGTACTCGTGCCGCGCCTTCTTGTTCTGCGCGATCAGCTTGTGTCCGGTTTCCTTTGCCATAGCGCGGCCATTCTCGCACTTCGAGGCCCGGTCGGGCAGCTGCTTTAGGCGCGGGCGGGCGGGTCAGGACTGGGTGCCGAGGCCGGCGAGGACCCTCAGGGCGAGCGCGTCGGCGTCCTCGCCGGCGCCGGCCGGGACGTCCGGGGTCAGGCCGGTGCCGTCCAGGGAGCGCCCGGCGGGGGTGTAGTAGCGGCCGACGGTCAGCTCCAGCACCGCGCCGTCGGCGAGCCTGCTGGGCTGCTGGACGGTGCCCTTGCCGAAGGTCCGCGAACCCACCACGACGGCCCGGCTGCGGTCCTGGAGGGCCCCGGCGAGCAGTTCGGCGGCGCTCATCGTGCCGCCGTCCACCAGCACCACCAGCGGGGTGCGCCGGTCGCCGCCCGGCGGCGCGGTCAACTCCCGCTTCTCGCCGCGCTCCTGGTACGAGCCGACGGCGCCGCCGTCCAGGAAGCTCCCGGCGGTGCCGACCGCCTCGTCCAGCAACCCGCCGGAGTTGCCGCGCAGATCGAGCACCACGCCGCTGTGCGGGGTGCGCAGCGCGGCGCGCACCTGGTCGGCCACGCCGCTGGTGAAGGCCCGGACGGTGATCCGCAGCACGCCCCGCTCCAGGTGCTCGGCGGTGACCTGCCGGCTGTCCAGCAGCACCCGCCGCAGCCGCAGTTCGCGCACCTCGCCGTCGCCGCGCCGCACGGCCAGGGTGACCTCGGAGCCGGCCCGGCGCTCGTCGCCCTGGCCGCGCAGCCGTGCCACCACCTCGGTGACCGGCAGCCGGTCGGCCTGGTCCCGGTCGATCCGCAGCAGCCGGTCGCCGGGGGCGATCCCGGCCTCGGCGGCGGGCCCGGCCGGGGTGACCTGGGAGACCTCGGTGACGCCGTCCTCGCCCCGGCCGACCGACAGCCCGACGCCGGGGTAGCGGCCGTCCAGGCCCTGACTGAACTCGGCGTACTCCTGGGCGCTGTAGTACGCGCCCCAGCGGTCGCCGCCGGCCGCGAGCAGGTGCTCGGCCTGCTGCTCGGACAGCGCGGCGCCGGCCGGGTCCGCCGGCGGCCCGGCGGCGACCGGGCCGTGGTCGGCGGAGGTGCGGCGCGGCGGGCCGCCCGGGTCGCCCCAGGCGCCGGTCGCGGCGCCGACCAGCAGCACGGCGCCGAACACCAGGCCGAGGGCGGCCACCTGACGCGCCCCGCACGGAGTTTGCAGCATGGCACCGGAGTGTAGACACCGCGCCGCGCGCGACGGGCCGGAACGGCGGAGCGCGGAACGGCGACGGCCCCGTACGGCGCAGTGCCGTACGGGGCCGAAGGAACCTGCGGGGATCAGACCTTGAGGTACTTGCGCAGCGTGAAGAACGCCGCGACACCGGCCATGCCCATACCGACCACGACCAGCAGCGGGATCACCGCCAGCACCGAGCCGAGGCCGATGAAGTGGATGAACTGCACCCGGTCGGCCAGCCAGTTCTGGACGAAGAAGTGTCCGCCGATCAGGAGACCGGAGGCCAGCGCCGCACCGAGCAGCGCGGAGAACGCGGCCTCGGCGATGAACGGCATCTGGACGTAGAAGTTCGAGGCACCGACCAGGCGCATGATGCCGGTTTCGCGCCGCCTGCTGTACGCCGACACCCGGACAGTGTTGACGATCAGCAGCAACGCGACGAAGAGCATCAACACCATGATCACGAACGCCGCCGTCTGCAGGCCGTTGAGCAGGCCGAACAGGTTCTCTAGGATCTTCCGCTGGTCCTCGACCGACTTGACGCCGGGCTTGCCCGCGAAGGCGCTCTGGATGACGTCGTACTTGGTCGGGTCGTTGAGCTTCACCCGCCAGGACTGCGGCATGGCGTCAGGGCCCAGGACGGAGATGAGCGGGTTGTCCGGGTTCATGTCCTTCCAGTGCTTGTACGCCTCCGCGGAGCTCTCGTACGTGGAGGTCTGGACCACCGAACTCATCTTGTCCAGCTGGTCCTTGATGTCCTGGACCTGCTGGTCGGTGGCCGCACCCTTGTCGCACTGCGGCGAGTTGCGGGCATCCGCCTTGGTGCAGAAGTAGATGCTCACCTCGACCTTGTCGTACCAGTACCCCTTCATGGAGTTCACCTGGTCGCGGACCAGGAGCGAGGAACCGGCGAGGGCGAGGGAGAGCGCGACGCTGACCACGACCGCGATGGTCATGGTCAGGTTGCGTCGGAGACCCACACCGATCTCCGACAGGACGAACTGGGCACGCATGCGGGAAACAACTCCAGGGTCGGTACTGCGCGGTCGGGCGGTCCGGGCCGACGGCCCTACGGGGTCAGCGCTGGTCGGTCAGTGCTGGTATCCGTAGACGCCGCGAGCCTGGTCGCGGACGAGCAGCCCCTTGTCGAGTTCGATGACTCGCTTGCGCATCTGGTCGACGATGGCCTGGTCGTGGGTGGCCATCAGCACCGTCGTGCCGGTGCGGTTGATCCGGTCGAGCAGCTTCATGATGCCGACCGAGTTCTGCGGGTCGAGGTTACCGGTGGGCTCGTCCGCGATGAGCAGCATCGGACGGTTCACGAACGCCCGGGCGATCGCGACGCGCTGCTGCTCACCACCGGACAGCTCGCCCGGCATGCGGTCCTCCTTGCCGCCGAGGCCGACCAGTTCCAGCACCTCGGGCACCACCTTGCCGATGGCGCTCTTCGGCTTGCCGATCACCTCCAGCGCGAAGGCGACGTTCTGCGCGACCGTCTTGTTCGGCAGCAGGCGGAAGTCCTGGAAGACGGTGCCCAGCTGGCGCCGCATGTGCGGAACCTTCCAATTGGACAGCTTGCCGAGGTCCTTGCCCAGCACGTGCACCGCGCCCGTGGAGGGACGTTCCTCCCGCAGGCACAGGCGCAGGAAGGTGGACTTGCCCGAGCCGGACGAGCCGACCAGGAAGACGAACTCACCCTTCTCGATCTCCAGCGAGACGTTGTCCAGGGCGGGACGGTTCTGCTTGGGATAGGTCTTGGAGACGTTGTCGAATCTGATCACGGCTGCATCACGGAGGCCATCCTAGGCGGCGCCAGTCCTCGGTCGATCCGCCCCGGCGGCCTGGCCCGGGAGCGGGCGACGGGAGCGCGGAGGGCCGCTCCCGGTCTGGGACCATACGCGAACCGGCGACCGGCTCGCAGGGACAGCCCAGGACGGACCTCCGAATCTGGGGGAGAATGTCCGGCTGTGCCCCGATAATTGCGAGCCATCTCACAGCCCGGGAGCCGGAAGCGCCAGAACCTGGCAGAGTGGAGGTGGCGACCGTGTCCGGTCGCTCCCCCGTACAGGGCAGACTCCCCCGTACAGGTAGGAAGAGGGAACCAAAGCCCCGTCCGGTGCGTTGGCTGTAGCAGCGAGGAGGAGATCGCATGACGTGCGACCATCTGGTGTGCGCCAACTGCAACGGCCGCGTCAGCGACGGGCGTTGCCCGGTGTGCCGCGCCAACCGGGCCCGGCTGCAGGAGCAGCAGGGGCCGTTCGCCACGCTCTCCCCCGTGATGCTGCTGGCCCTGCTGGCCGGGCTGCTCGCGGTGGCGCTGATCGCGCGGCAGGCGCTGGGCTGAGACCCCGAGGTGCGACGAAGGCCCCCGACCGCTGCGGTCGGGGGCCTTCTCGGTGTCTGTCCGGGTGCCTACTCGGCGCGTGCCACTCGGCGACGTGCTTACTCGGCGCTGGTCTCGCGCTGCTTGCGCCAGCGGATGCCGGCCTCGATGAAGCCGTCGATGTCGCCGTCCAGGACGGCCTGCGGGTTGCCCGCCTCGTACGCGGTGCGGACGTCCTTGACCATCTGGTACGGGTGCAGGACGTAGGAGCGCATCTGGTTGCCCCAGGAGCTTCCGCTGTCCTTGAGCGCGTCCATCGCGGCCTTCTCCTCCTGGCGGCGCCGCTCGAGCAGCTTGGCCTGGAGGACGTTCATCGCGGACGCCTTGTTCTGGATCTGCGAGCGCTCGTTCTGGCAGGACACCACGATGCCGGTCGGGAGGTGCGTGATGCGCACCGCCGAGTCGGTGGTGTTGACGCCCTGGCCGCCGGGGCCGGAGGCGCGGTAGACGTCCACCCGCAGCTCGCCCTCGTCGATGTCGACGTGGTCGGACTGCTCGACGACCGGGAGCACCTCGACACCGGCGAACGAGGTCTGCCGGCGGCCCTGGTTGTCGAACGGCGAGATGCGGACCAGGCGGTGGGTTCCCTGCTCGACCGAGAGGGTGCCGTAGGCGTACGGCGCCTTCACGGTGAAGGTCGCCGACTTGATGCCGGCCTCTTCGGCGTACGAGGTGTCGTACACCTCGGTGGGGTACCCGTGCCGCTCGGCCCAGCGCAGGTACATGCGCATCAGCTGCTCGGCGAAGTCGGCGGCGTCCACGCCACCGGCCTCGGCACGGATGTTGATCAGGGCCTCGCGGGCGTCGTACTCGCCGGAGAGGAGGGTGCGGACCTCCAGCTCCTCGACGGCCTTCTGCAGCGAGACGAGCTCGACCTCGGCCTCGGCACGGGTGTCCGCGTCGTTCTCGGCCTCGGCCAGCTCGAACAGCACGCCCAGGTCGTCGATGCGGCCCCGCAGGCCCTCGACGCGGCGCAGTTCGCCCTGGAGGAAGGAGAGCCGGCTGGTCACCTTCTGCGCGTTCGCGACGTCGTCCCACAGGGTGGGGGCGGCTGCCTCCTCCTCCAGGACCGCGATGTCGGCCCGGATCTTGTCCAGGTCGAGGACGGCCTCGATCGACCCCATGGTCGTATCGAGGTTCTTGAGCTCTTCGGAAGGATCGACGGCTGCCACGCCCCCCAGGGTAATGGTTCCGGGGGTGGTCATGACGACACCCCCGGTTCCCCCGGGGTCACGGCGCCCGCGGGGCGGTCCCGTGCACGGCCGGACGGGACGGGTGGCCGCCGCCCGGCTCGGTGGCCGCGAAGGCCGTCCAGGCCGCGGCGGCGCCCGCCAGCAGCAGGACGGTGGCCAGCAGGACGGCCAGCAGCCGGCGGCGGCGCAGCAGGGCCGCGCGGTCCCGGCGGTGGCCCGGGGCGGTGCGCTGGGCGCGGGACTCGGCGGCGTACGCGGCCAGTTCGTCGGCCGAGGGGCGGCGCAGGCTGGTGTGGGTGTCCCGGGTGGAGTCCGGGGCGACGCCGGGCACCAGGGGGACGGCCGGGCCGCGGCGGCGCTTGTGGACGCCCGGGCCGGCGTCGACCTCCGCGTAGACGGCTTCGCCCGGGGTCAGCTGCTCCTCCGCCGGGGGGCGGCCCTGGGTGGGCACTGCCAGCACCGGCAGGCCGGCCAGCGAGGGCAGCTGCTCGCGCAGCCGGGCGGCCAGCTCGGCGGCGCGCAGCCGGGAGGCGGGGGCCTTGGCCAGGCACTCGGAGATGATCCGCCACAGCCCGTCCGGCAGGCCGGGGATCGGCGGCACCTGCTCGGTGACGTGCCGGCGCAGCACCGCGCCGGTGTGGCCGCCGCCGAACGGGGTGGAGCCGGCCAGCAGCTCGTACAGCACGGTGGCGAGGGCGTAGATGTCGACGGCGGCGCGCGGCTCCAGGCCCTCGATGATCTCGGGGGCAAGGTAGTCGGGGGTGCCGATGATCCGGGTGGCCCGGGTGCGGCGCGGGGCGTCGACCAGGCGGGCCACCCCGAAGTCGGTGAGCTTGGCGCGCGGGGCGCCGCCGGGGCCGGGGGCGGCGGCGAGGTCGAGCAGCACGTTCTCCGGCTTGACGTCGCGGTGGACGATCCCGGCGGCGTGCGCGGCCGCGAGGCCGTCGGCGACGTCGGCGATGACCGAGGCGGCGATCTGCGGCGGGAGGGCGCCGTCCCGCTCCAGCCGGGAGCGCAGGTCGGTGCCCTGGACCAGTTCCATCACCAGGGCGAGGTCGCTGCCGTCCACGACCATGTCGCGCACGCCGACCACCCGGGGGTGGTCGAGGCTGGTCAGCGCGGTGCGCTCCTGGACGAAGCGGCCGACCAGCACCTGGTCGGCGGCGAGGTCCTCGCGCAGCAGCTTGACCGCCACCGGGCCGTCGGGCCCCTCACCGAGCCAGACCGTCCCGGCCGAACCCCGGCCGATGACCTGGTGGACGGTGTACCGGCTGCCGATCTTGCGTGCCAATGCTGCTCCGTGGGCGGCGCGGGAGCGCTCCGGGGGTCCGGGCGCGCTCGGTGGGGCGGGACAACAGCGACCAACCTACGCGCCCGGACGCCCCGCGCGGGCCGCCTGGGGGCCGTGGAGCGGGACTCGGGGCGATAAATCTCGCGGATTGTCGACAAAGCGTCAATCCTGGCTTCCAGGACCGGTCCGGACCCCCGGTCAGCCGCCGGGGCGGCCCGCCCGCGCCTCCCCGCCGCCCGGCGCCGCGCTACGAGCCGGAACTGCCGAAGACGCTGCTCACCCAGGACCGCGCGCTGTCGTACCAGCTCACGACGTTGTCCCAGTAGTGCGGCAGCGGTGTGAAGTTCCACAGCGCCAGCGCGGCCACCGCCAGCACCAGCAGCACCATCAGACAGCCCTTGAGGCAGCCCAGCCCCGGGATGTACATCCGGTTGCGGCTGCGCGGACGGCGCTCGCGCGGCGGCGCGCTCTCCCGGCGGGACGGCTCGCGCGGCTCCTCCCGGGGCGGCCGGGGCTCCCGGTACTGCGGCGCGGGCGGCTCGGCCCGGCGCGGCACCGGGCTGGGCGGGGGCGGCGGCGGGTAGCCGCCCTGCGACTGGCCGTACCCGCCCGGGGCCTGCCGGTAGCCGCCGGGCGGCTGCGGGCGGTCGCCGCCCCGGCCGCCCTGGGGCGCCTGGTTCCGCTGATCGGCCTGATTGGCCTGGTAGGGCGGAGGGGCGACCGGCGGGCGCTGCGCGTAGCCGGGCGGCGGCCCCGGCCGACGCGGGTCCGGCTGGTAGCCGGCCGGCGGCTGCGACCGGTGGCCCTGGCCGCCCGGCCCGCCCGGGCCTGCCTGGTAGGGCGCCGGGGCGACCTGCGGGTCCTCGAAGTCCTCCGGCCCGAAGTAGCCGACCTGGGTCTGCTGGTTGCGGTCGCGCGCCGCCCGCAGCTGGGTCTGCCACGGGTGCGGCGTCTCCTCCTGCGGCCCCGGCGGCCCGGCGGGCGGGGGCGGCGGCACGGCGGTGGGCGGCATCACCTGGGTGCGGTCCTGGCCGCCGTACGGGGGCGCGGGCGGCGGCTGGGTGCCCATCACCCGGGTCGACGCGGCCGGGTCGTACTGGGGGCCGCCCGGGGCCGGCAGCACCTGGGTGCGGTCCTCGGTGCCGTACGGGCCGCCTGGCGCGGCCGGCACGCTGCCGGGGACGGCGGTCGGCTGCGGGTCCGGCAGCAGCAGGGTGCCGACCGCGAGCGCCTCGTCCACCGCCGCCGGGGAGGCGTGCACCCCGACCCCGGCCGCGACCACCCGCAGCGCGCGGGCCAGCGCGGTGGCGCTCGGCCGGTGGGCCGGGTCCTTGCGCAGACAGCGCTCGATCACCGTCCAGAGCGGCTCGGGCATGGTGCTGGGTCGCTGCGGCTCCTGCGCCAGGTGGGCCTGGAGCACGGCCAGGGCGCTGTCGCCCTGGAACGGCTGGCGGCCGGTGACCAGCTCGTACAGCATGATCCCGGCACCGTAGACGTCCACCGCAGAGGTCTGCGGGCGGCCCTCGGCGGACTCCGGCGCGACGTACGCGGGGGTGCCGACGAACTCGTGGGTGCGGGTGACGCCCGGGGAGTCGGCCAGCCGGGCGATGCCGAAGTCGGTCAGCATCGGGTGCATCTGCTCGGTGCCCTGCACCACGGTGGAGGCGAGCAGCACGTTGGCCGGCTTGAGGTCGCGGTGGACGATCCCGTCCGCGTGGCTGGCCGCCAGCGCGTCCGCGACCTGGGCCATCAGCAGGGATCCGGCGATCGGGCTGAACGGGCCGTTGGCGCGCAGGTAGCGGGCCAGGTCGGGGCCCTCCACCAGGTCCATCACCAGGGCCAGCAGCTCGCCCTCGACGACCAGGTCGCGGACCCGGACGATGTTCGGGTGGTTCAGCCGCAGCAGCAGCGAGCGCTCACGCAGGAAGCGCATCACGACGTCCGGGTCGGCCGCCAGTTCCTCGCGCAGCACCTTGATCGCCACCTGCTGGCCGGGCTCGCTGCCCGGCACCTGGACGTCCTCGCGGACCAGGCCGCGCCAGACCGTCCCGGTGGCCCCCCGCCCCAGGGTCTCCTCAAGCAGATACTTGCTGCCGACTGGCCGCACCTGTCGCACTCCTCGCCGTGCCGCCCGCGCGGGGCGCTCCCCCGCAGGTGTGCGGTGAGCCTGCCGGGCCCGTGTTCGGGCCACTCTAACGGTGTCCGTACTGGTTTTTGAGGTGCCCGGCAGGCCATCCGAGCGGGGTTGGGGGACATCCCCTAGGGGACTGCCCGGAGGCGCCCGCCGGGGCCTGCCGCCGGTCCGCCACCGGTCCACCGGGGCGGCGGTTGACCTGACCCACCGTCGCCTCCACCATGGCGATGATCGCAAGATCGTCAAATCCGGTACCGGGCGCGGACTGTCCACGCCGGATGGCAGGATGGACACTCGCCACTCGTGTGGCCCAACGGGTCGCCGAGACCGCCCCGCGCGTCCGCGACGACACCGGGCAGCGGTACCAGGCATCACACCAGCAGAAGGGACCCGCGGGCGAGATGCAGATCCGGCTGACCGTCCTCCGACCGCGCAGCGGCCCGACCGCCGCCGGCTCCGCCATCCCCTACGTGGACGTGCTGGTCACCGCACCCGTCGGCACCGCGCTCGGTGCCATCGCGGGCGCGCTCGCGGGCGCCGTCGGCGTGCGCGGACCGCGGGCCGCCACCCACGTGCACCTGTACGCCGGGGCGCACCGGGTGGACGAGCACACCCTGCTCGGCCATCCACCACTGCTCGACGGCGCCGTGCTCAGCCTCAACGAGCCCGACCCGACCGCCGACGACCCCGACGACGCCCCCGCCGCCGCCGAGCTCCGGGTGGTCGGCGGCCCGGACGCCGGCGGCGTGCACCGGCTGCACGGCCGGGAGATCCGGGTCGGCCGCTCCGGCGAGGCCGACGTCCCGCTCGACGACCCGGACGTCTCCCGGCTGCACCTCGCCCTGCACCTCGACGACGACGGACGGATCGCCGTCCGCGACCTCGGCTCCACCAACGGCACCACCCTGGACGGCCGGATCGTCCCGCCGCTGCCCCCCGAGGCCGCCGTCCCGCTGGAGAACGGCGCGCTGCTGCGGATCGGCGAGTCCACCCTCCAGGTCGTCGAACCGGCCGACCAAGCCTCCGTCCGGGCCGCCCTGCCCGACGGCAACGGCCACCTCCAGCTCGCCGCCCCCGGTCCGGCCCGGCCCGCGCCGCCGGTGATCGAACCCCCCGCCGCCCCCGAGCCCGCCCCGGGCCGCGGCCGCGGACTGTTCTCCCTCCTGCCCGGCCGCGCCGCCGAACCCCCCGGCCAGGAGAGCGCCGAACGCCACCACGCCGCCGTACGGCTGCGCCAGGCCGCCGCCCAGCGCGAACGCTGGCCCGACCTCGCCACCGTGCTGCTCAACGCCGTCGCCCCCGGCCCGCGGCTGTGGGAGCGCGGCCCCGGCCACCCCGACGCGCTCACCCTGCGCCTGGGCACCGCCGACCGCCCCGGCGGCCCCGGCACCACGCCCGGCACCCTGCTGCCCGCCGTGCCCGTCACCCTCGACCTCCAGACCGCTGGCAGCCTCGGCCTCAGCGGGCCGCGCGAACGCCTGGACGCGCTCACCCGCGCCGTCGTCGCCCAGCTCGCCGCGCTCCACCCGCCGACCGGGCTGAGCCTGGTCGTGGTCGACGCCGACCCGGTCCGCAGCGCCGAGGAGCGGGTCGACACCTGGGCCTGGGCGCTGTGGCTGCCCCACCTGCGCCCCCTCGACGGCCAGGACTGCCGGCTGCTCCTCGGCCTCGACGACGACCAGGCCACCGCCCGGCTCACCGAACTCACCGCCCGGCTCAGCGGCCCCAGCGGCCTCGGCGGCCACCCCGCCACCGTGGTCGTGGTGGACGGCCGCCCGGCCACCGAGACCGCCCGGCAGGCCCTCGACCTGCTGCTCCGCCAGGGCCCGGCGGTCGGCATCTTCCCGATCTGCCTCGCCGAACAGCCCGAACTGCTCCCCCGCGGCCTCGGCGCCACCGGCCTGATCACCGGCGAGGTCGGCACCCAGCTCTCGCTGGACCGCCCGGTCGCCCGCGGCCGGGAGACCCTGCACGAGGTCTCGCTGGACGCCGTCTCCGACGCCTGGGCCGAGCGGCTGGCCCGCGTCCTCGCCCCGCTGCGCGAAGCCGCCCCGGCGTCCCGCGGCCCGCTGCCGGACGCGCTGCGACTGCTCGACCTGCTCCAGCTCGACACCGTCACCCCGGCCAAGCTGTCCGCCCGCTGGGACGCCCACGCGGGCGGCATCGGCGCCGCCACCGGGCTGCTCGGCACCACCCGGGACGAGCTGTGCACCCTCGACCTGGCCGACCCCGAGCTCACCCTGCCCTCCCCCGACCCGGGCGGCCCGCACCTGCTGATCGGCGGCGCCGGCGGCTCCGGCAAGACCGAGCTGCTGCGCACCCTGGTCGCCTCGCTCGCCGTCTCGGAGCGGCCCGAGCGCCTCGCCGTCACCATCATCGAGGGCCGGGCCACCGGCGAGGGCCAGGACGGCCTGGACGGCTGCACCGAACTGCCGCACGTCACCGGCCGGGTCAACGCCGCCGCCGACCCGCGCGCCGCACTCCTCGCGGCCGAGGCACTGGAGGACGAACTCGCCCTGCGGGAGCGGTTGTTCGACGGGCTGGACTTCGCCTCCTGGCACGCCACCAGGATCTTGGACGGGCACAGCCTGGACGGGCAGGGCGCGAGCGCCGTGCCGGTGCCCGCCACCGTGGGCGCCTCCTCCACGCCGGTACCCCGGATCATCCCGCCGCGCAGTGCCGACGGCCCCCGGCCGGCCACCACCCCCTCCGGGCCCGTCCCGGCCCGGCTGATCGTCGTCGTCGACGACTACGACGCCCTGCTCTCCCCCACCTCCCCGGCCGGCCGCCCGCTGGCCCGCGCGCTCGCCGCCGTCGCCCGGCGCGGCGGCCCGCTCGGCGTCCACCTCGCGGTCGCCACCGGCCGTCCGGAGGAGAGCGCCGGCACCGAGGTCGACGAGTCCGCCCTGCTGCGGATCGCCCTGCGCACCGACGACCCGGCCGACTCCGACCTGCTGATCCACCTCGGCGACGCGGCCGCCCTCCCCGAGGACACCCCCGGCCGCGGCTACCTGCGTCGCCCGGACGGCGGCGTCACCGCCTTCCAGACCGCCCGGATCAGCGGCCGCATCCCCCGGACCGCCACCCTGCGCCCCACCGTGGTCGCGATAGACCCCCTCCAGCTCGGCGCCCCACCCGCCCGCCGCCCGGTCCGCGAACTCGGCAACGGCCCCACCGACCTCGCCCTCCTCGCCAGCGCCCTCCAACGCGCCGCCGCCCGCTGAGCGCTCTGCGGGGGTACGTCAGCAACAGGCCCCCGGCATCTGCCGCCGCTGCGCGGGCCTCGGCGGCACCGGCCCGCCCGCGATCGGCACCGGCGCCACCGCCACCCCCGGCGGCATCGCCCGTGCCCGCGCAGCGCTGCGCGGGCACGGGATGCCTGCCCTGGCGACCGGCCGCCGAGGCGGTCAGGCGCACTTGATGTCGCGGTCGGCCACGGCCATCCCGACGACCGTGCCGCCGTCCACGGTGAACTCCCACTTCCAGCCCTGCCGGCCCTCGACCGGCAGCTCGTACTTGCCGCTCTTGGCCAGCTGGAGGCCCTTGGCTCCGTACGCCTGCTGCAGCGCGTCCACCGTGGAGCCGGCTCCGATGCCCTCGGCGGTCTTCGCCTCGGCCGGGGCGACCAGCTCGCGCAGGCCGGTGGCGGCGAAGGAGACCCGGCCGGTGGCCTGGAAGGCCTTGTCCTTGGCCTCGCGGGCCACCCACATGTCCGCGATGGACTGGGTGGCGTCGGCCATCAGCTTGGCGGTGGCGGCCGAGTCCTTGGCCGCGGCGGCCGAGCCGGCAGCGGCAGCGGCGGCGTCCTTGGCGGAGGCGCCGGGCGGCAGCGTGCCGCCCGGGGCAGGAGTCTTGCCCGCGGCCGCGTCGGCCTTGGCGTTGAGGTCCTTGTAGCGGGCCTCGGTGGCCGCCTCGGCGTCCATCCGGGTCTTGTCCGGTGCCGGGCCGCCCTTGTAGACGAAGTCGGTGCAGCCGTCGAGCAGCGAGACCGGCGCCGCCTCCAGTGCGCCGGTGGCCAGCCCGGCGTCCTTCGCCATCCCCGGCTTCAGGCCGCGGTAGCCGGCTGCCGCGAAGGCCTCCGGTCCCTTGGTCGTCGGCGCCGCCGAGGGCGCGGCGGTGGAGTCGCCCTTCGCCGTGTCCTTCTTGTCGTCGTTGCCGCAGGCCCCCGCTCCGGCGACCAGCAGCACCACCGAGACGGCCGCGCCCACTGCACGGATCGGTCCCCGGTACTTCCCCATGTCGTTCCCCCCAGAAAGATCGTTCGGGAGCACCGTACCGACGGTGTGCCCACGATCCGAACCGGTTTCCGGCCGGGTACGCGGAAGGGCCCGCGTCCGAGGACGCGGGCCCTTCCGAACAGCCGTCCGTCAGCGCATCGAACCGGTGCGCAGCAGGGTGCGGATGACGCGCATCGCGACCGAGAGGCTGGACAGCTCGTAGTTGTCCGAACCCCTTATGTCGTCGAGGGTGGCCTTGGCGCGGTTCAGCAGGGTGGCGTTGAGGTCCGCCCAGGCGTTGTAGCGCTCCTCGGGGGTGGCGCCGTCGGGGCCGCAGGCCAGGATGTCGGCGGTCAGCGCCGCGTGCGCCGCGAAGAGGTCCTCGCGGATCGCGGCCCGGGCCATCGACGACCAGCGGTCCGTGCGGGGCAGGTCGATGATGCGGTCGAGCAGGTGCGAGATCTGCAGCCGGTCGCCCAGGTCGTAGTACAGCTCGGCGACCTCGGCGACGTCCTTGCCGGAGCGGTCCGCGACCTCGGTGATGTCCAGGGTCGGGAAGACCGAGGACAGTCCGGCGATCCGGGTGGCCAGCTCGTCGGGCACGCCGGCCGCGGCGAGCTCGCCCTGGATCGACTCGAACCAGGTGAGGTCCTCGCCGCGCAGCGGCTTGGGCAGCGAGCCCCAGACCTGGCGGATCCGGTCGTGGAAGAACTCGATGGTGCCGGCGATGTCGAGCGGCTGGCGGCGGTTGTTGAGCATCCACCGGGTGGCGCGCTCGACCAGGCGCCGCGAGTGCAGCCGCATCTTGGTCTGGATCCGGGCCGGGACCTTGTTGTCCAGGCCCTCGATCTCGGCCCAGATCTCCTCCAGGCCGAAGACGGCCCGCGCGGCGGTGTGCGTCCGGGCGATCTCCTCGTAGGTCGCGCCGGTCTCCTCCTTCAGGCGGAAGGCGAAGGTGCAGCCACCACGGTTGATCGTGTCGTTGACGATCAGCGTGGTGATGATCTCGCGGCGCAGCGCGTGGTTGTCGATCGCGTCGGCGAACTTCGCCCGCAGCGCGCTCGGGAAGTACTCGTGCAGCGCGGTGCGGAAGTACGGGTCGTCCGGCAGGTCGGTGGCCAGCAGCTCGTCGGCCAGAATGATCTTGGTGTAGGCGAGCAGGACGGACATCTCCGGCTGCGAGAGCCCGCGGCCGTTCTGCTGGCGCTCACGGATCTGGCGCTCGGCGGGCAGGAACTCCAGCCCGCGGTCGAGCTGGCCGGCGCCCTCGAAGCGGTTGATCATCCGCGCGTGGACGTTGACCATGCTGTGCGCCTGGGCGACGGCGTTGGCCAGCACCACGTTCTGCGCGTAGTTGTTGCGCAGCACCAGGTGGCCGACCTCATCGGTCATCTCGGCGAGCAGCACGTTGCGCTGCTTGACCGTCATGTCGCCCTCGGCGACGACCTGGTTGAGCAGGATCTTGATGTTGACCTCGTGGTCCGAGGTGTCCACACCGGCCGAGTTGTCGATGGCGTCGGTGTTGATCCAGCCGCCGCGGCCCTCGGGGCCGCCGGTGGCCGCGTACTCGATGCGGCCGAGCTGGGTGCAGCCGAGGTTGCCGCCCTCGCCGATGACCCGGGCCCGGACCTGCTCGCCGTTGACCCGGATGGCGTCGTTGGCCTTGTCCCCGACCTCGGCGTTGGTCTCGGTGGAGGCCTTGACGTAGGTGCCGATGCCGCCGTTCCAGAACAGGTCGACCGGCGCCTGCAGGATCGCCTTCATCAGCTCGGCCGGGGTCAGGCGGGTCTCCTGGATGCCCAGGGCGGCCCGGACCTGCGCGCTGACCTGGATCGACTTGGCGCTGCGGGGGAAGACCCCGCCGCCGGTCGAGATCAGCGACTTGTCGTAGTCGTCCCAGGAGCTGCGCGGCAGCTCGAACAGCCGGCGGCGCTCGGCGTACGAGACGGCCGCGTCCGGGTTCGGGTCCAGGAAGATGTGGCGGTGGTCGAAGGCCGCGACCAGCCGGATGTGCTCGCTGAGCAGCATGCCGTTGCCGAAGACGTCGCCGGACATGTCGCCGATGCCGATGACGGCGAAGTCCTCGGACTGGGTGTCGACGCCGAGCTCGCGGAAGTTGCGCTTGACCGACTCCCAGGCTCCGCGGGCGGTGATGCCCATGCCCTTGTGGTCGTAGCCGGCCGAGCCGCCGGAGGCGAAGGCGTCGCCCAGCCAGAAGCCGTACGACTCCGCGACGCCGTTGGCGATGTCGGAGAAGGTCGCGGTGCCCTTGTCGGCGGCGACGACCAGGTAGGTGTCGTCCTCGTCGTGGCGCACCACGTCGGCCGGGTGGACGACCTCGCCGGCCACCAGGTTGTCGGTGATGTCGAGCAGCGCCGAGATGAACGTCTTGTACGAGGAGATGCCCTCGGCCAGCCAGGCGTCGCGGTCCACCGACGGGTCCGGCAGCTGCTTGGCGACGAAGCCGCCCTTGGCGCCGACCGGGACGATGACGGTGTTCTTGACCATCTGGGCCTTGACCAGGCCGAGGATCTCGGTGCGGAAGTCCTCGCGCCGGTCGGACCAGCGCAGACCGCCGCGGGCGACCTTGCCGAAGCGCAGGTGCACGCCCTCGACCTGCGGCGAGTAGACCCAGATCTCGAACGCCGGGCGCGGGGCCGGGAGGTCCGGGATGGCCTTCGGGTCGAACTTCATCGACACGTACGAGTGCCACTCGCCGGCGCCGTCGTGCTGGAAGAAGTTGGTCCGCAGGGTGGCCTTGATGAGGTGCAGGAAGGAGCGCAGGATGCGGTCCTCGTCCAGCGAGACGACCTCGTCGAGCGCGCCGGCCAGCTCCTCCAGGATGCCCTCGGTCAGCTCGGCGGCGCCCAGCTGGTGGCTGGGGCTCAGCCGGGCCTCGAACAGGTTGACCAGCAGCCGGGTGGTGTGGGTGTTGTTGCGGAGCGCGTCCTCCATGTAGTCCTGGGAGAACGTGGAGCCCGCCTGGCGCAGGTACTTGGCGTACGCGCGCAGCACCATCGCCTGGCGCCAGTTCAGCCCGGCGGTGAGGACCAGCTCGTTGAAGCCGTCGTTCTCGGCCCTGCCGGTCCAGGTCGCGGCGAAGGTGTCCTGGAAGCGCTCGCGGGCCTCCTCGGTGAGCTCGGTGGCCTCGCGCAGCTTCAGGCCGAAGTCGTACACCCACGCGGTGGTGCCGTCGGAGCGGCGCAGCGCGTACGGGTGCTCGTCCAGCACCTCGACGCCCAGGCGCTGGAGGACGGGCAGGACCTCGCTGAGCGAGATCGGGCCGCCGACCCGGTAGATCTTGAAGCGGCGCTCGTCGTCGCCCGCGCCGACCGGCTGGTAGAGGTTCAGGCGGAAGTCGCCCTCGCCGTGCAGCGACTCGATCTGCTTGATGTCCGAGACGGCGGTGCGCGGCGGGAAGTCGGCGCGGTAGCCGTCGGGGAAGGCGTTGGCGTACTTGTGGCCGAGTTCGGCGGCCTTCTCCTCGCCCAGCTCGGTGTGCAGCTGGTCGTGGAAGCCGTCCATCCAGAACCGGGCGGCCTCGGCCAGCCGGTTCTCGATCCGCTCGATGTCGGAGTCGGTGAGCCGGGGCAGCTCGGTGCCCGGGGCGACCCGGACCACGTAGTGCAGACGGGTCAGCACCGACTCGGTGGCGTACACCGTGTAGTCGATGGTGGCGCCGTTCAGCTCTTCCTTGAGGATGTCGGTGAGCAGCAGCCGGATGCGCGTGGTGTAGCGGTCGCGCGGCAGGTAGATGAAGGCGGAGAAGTAGCGCCCGTACTCGTCCTGGCGCAGGAAGAGGCGCAGCTTACGGCGCTCCTGCAGGTAGAGCACGCTGGTCGCGATGGAGAGCAGTTCGGAGGCCGCGGTCTGGAAGATCTCGTCCCGCGGGAAGGTCTCCATGATCTGCAGCAGGTCGCGGCCGTCGTGGCTCTCGCTGGAGAAGCCGGAGCCGTCCAGCACCTCCTGGACCTTGCGGCGCACGACCGGGATGCGGGTGACCGACTCGGTGTACGCGGCGGAGGAGAACAGGCCGAGGAAGCGGCGCTCACCGGTCGGCTCGCCGGCGGCGTTGAACTTCTTGACGCCGACGTAGTCCAGGTAGGAGGGGCGGTGCACGGTGGAGCGGCTGTTGGCCTTGGTGAGGACGAGCAGCTTCTTCTCGTGGGCCTTGGCGCGGACCGGGGCGGAGAGCCGGCCGAAGGCCTCGGAGACCGAGTGGTGACGGTCGTCGTGGCTGTGCGGGTCGGAGCGCAGGATGCCCAGGCCGGTCCCGGCGACGGCCTTGAGGACCTCCTCGCCCTCGTGCTCGACCAGGTCGTACTCGCGGTAGCCGAGGAAGGTGAAGTGGTCGTCGGCGAGCCAGCGCATCAGCTCCCAGGCCTCGCCGACCTCCTGCTCGGCCAGGCCGGCCGGGGGCTCCTCGGCCAGCTCGTCGGCCAGGCGCAGCGCGCTGTCGCGCATCTTGCCCCAGTCCTCGACGACCTCGCGGACGTCGCCGAGCACCCGGCGCAGGTTGGTCTCGATGCCGCGCAGGTCGTCGCGGTCGGTCTCGCGGTCGATCTCGATGTGCATCCACGACTCGACGGTCGCGTCGGCGGGCCACTCGGCGCCGGCGGCCTGGCTGCGGGAGCAGGCGTCGACGTCCAGGATCTCCAGCAGCTTGCCGGTGATGTCACGGCGGACGACCAGCTGGGGGTGGATCACGATGTGGATCGCGCGGTCCTGGCGGGACAGCTCGTTGGTGACGGAGTCGACCAGGAAGGGCATGTCGTCGGTGACGACCTCGACCACGGTGTGGCCGCAGGACCAGCCGTTCTCCTCGACCGAGGGGGTGTGGACCCGCACCTCGGCGGTGCCCTGGGGGCGCTTGAGCCCCAGGCGGTAGTGGGAGGCGGCCGCGCCGTACACGTCGACCGGGTCGCGGTCGACCAGGTCCTCGGGCGCGGTGTGCAGGTAGTAGTGGTGCAGGTACGCGGTCAGAGCGCCGTTGCTCAGACCCTCCCCGGGCGCCGCTCCCCCCACCTGGCTGTTCTCAGCGGCTACGGCTGCCTTCTTGAGCAGTTCGGCCTTGGCTGCGTCCAGCTTGGTCTGCATGACTTCTTGGCTCCTGTCGCGCGCCGTTGCGTGACTCGGTGGTGTGTGGGTGTACACCGACGGGTCGCTCGCAATCCTGCCGCACCGTCCGACTGAAAGGGGCTCATGGCACGCATGAAACGCCCTCCCAGCGGGTAGGACGACACGTTCGTCCTGCAAGCCACCCGACGACGCCAGCCAGCCTAACCGGATCAATCGAAGGTGGACAGGGACAGGGAGGCGCAAACCCGCAGGATGTCGGGTCCGTCCTGGACACCATGTCCAAACCGGAGCGCCGTGTTCGCTTTCAGCCCATATGTGGGTAACCGTGCTGGGTCGGCGGGACGAAGGTCTCCTTGATCGCCCGGGCCGAGGTCCAGCGCAGCAGGTTCTGGGCGGCGCCCGCCTTGTCGTTGGTCCCGGAGGCCCGGGAGCCGCCGAAGGGCTGCTGGCCGACGACGGCACCGGTGGGCTTGTCGTTGATGTAGAAGTTCCCGGCGGTGAAGCGCAACGCCTCCACCGCCTGGGCGATGGCGTAGCGGTCCTGGGCGATCACCGCGCCGGTCAGTCCGTACGGGGCGCCCGAGTCGACCCGCCTCAGCACGTCGTCCCAGCGGGAGTCCTCGTAGACGTGGACGGCGAGGATCGGGCCGAAGTACTCGGTCCGGAAGATCTCGCCCCGGTGGTCGGAGGAGACCAGCACCGTCGGCCGGACGAACCATCCGATCGCGTCGTCGTACTGGCCGCCGGCCACCAGTTCGACGGTCGGGTCCGCCTTCGCCCGCTCGATCGCGTTGCGGTTCTTCTCGAAGGCGCGCCGGTCGATCAGCGCGCCCATGAAGTTCGACAGGTCGGTGACGTCGCCCACCGTCAGGGCGTCCACCTCGGCCAGGAAGTCGTCCTTGATCTTCAGCCAGAGGCTGCGCGGCAGGTAGGCGCGCGAGAGCGCCGAGCACTTCTGGCCCTGGTACTCGAAGGCGCCGCGGATCATCGCGGTCCTCAGGATGTCCGGGTCGGCCGAGCGGTGGGCCAGCAGGAAGTCCTTGCCGCCGGTCTCCCCGACGATCCTCGGGTACGTTCGGTAGCCGCCGATGTTCGCGCCGATCGTCTGCCAGAGCGACTGGAAGGTGGCGGTCGAGCCGGTGAAGTGCAGCCCGGCGAAGGCCGGGTCGGCGAGCGCCACCGGGGAGACCTGCAGGCCGTCGCCGGTGACCAGGTTGATCACCCCGGGCGGCAGGCCGGCCGCCTCCAGCAGCCGCATCAGGTGGTACGCGGCCAGGGTCTGGGTCGGCGCGGGCTTCCAGACCACCGTGTTGCCCATCAGCGCGGGGGCGGTGGGCAGGTTGCCGGCGATCGCGGTGAAGTTGAACGGGGTGATCGCGTAGACGAAACCTTCCAGCGGGCGGTGGTCGACCCGGTTCCACACCCCCGGGGAGGAGATCGGCTGATCCGCCAGGACCTGCCGGGCGAACCCGACGTTGAACCGCCAGAAGTCGATCAGCTCGCAGGCGGAGTCGATCTCGGCCTGGTGGGCGGACTTGGACTGTCCGAGCATCGTCGCCGCGTTGAGCGTCTCCCGCCACGGCCCGGCCAGCAGGTCGGCGGCGCGCAGGAAGACCGCCGCCCGGTCGTCGAAGGAGAGCGAGCGCCACTGCGGCCCGGCCGCCAGCGCCGCGTCCACCGCCAGCCGGGCGTCCTCCCGGGTGGCGTTGCCGAGCACGCCCAGCTTGGCCGCGTGGTGGTGCGGCTGGACGACGTCGATCCGCTCGCCGCCGCCGAAGCGCTGCTCGCCGCCGATGGTCATCGGCAGCGGGATCTGCTCGGCCGCCAGCTCGTCCAGCCGCCGGACCAGCCGCCCCCGCTCCGGACTGCCGGGCGCGTACCCGCGCACCGGCTCGTTGACCGGGCTCGGCACCTCGGTGACTGCGTCGATGGGCATGGCGGCTCCGTCCTGGCGGCGGCTGGGGGTCGGGCTGGCGAATCGGGCTGCGGGTCGGGCTGGATTCAGGCCGAGGGGGGCGGGCTTGACCTCGGGCTGGGGTTCGACACCAGCCTGACCAGGCCCGGACGGATCCGCCCGTCCAGACACGCCAACGGCGGACGTGGCGCCCGCCACGTCCGCCGTCGCACCGCTCCGGTTCAGTCGCCGGTTCGGTCGCCGGCTCAGCCCGCCAGCCGGCCCGCCAGCTCGACCGCCTCGGCCAGGCTGTCCACCACCGGGACGCCGACCGGCTCCAGCTTCTCCCGGGTGTGCGAGCCGCCGGAGTACAGCACCGCGTGCGCCCCCGCGTGCAGCGCCGCCAGGGCGTCGTCCGCGGCATCGCCGATCAGCACTGTACGAGCCGGGTCGACCCACTCGCCGAGCTCGGCCAGGTGCCGGGTCAGCTGCTCCGCCTTCTGGCCGCCGGAGGGGCCGCTGCGGCCGTCCACCCGCAGGAAGCTGCCGGTCAGGCCGAAGGCGCCGACCAGCGGGACGAGCTTGTCGTGCTCGTACATCGACAGCAGCGACTGGCTGTGCCCGGCCGCGCGCCAGTCCGCCAGCAGCTCGGGCACGCCCTCGGTCAGGCCGCAGGCCGGGCTGAGCTCGCGGTAGCGGTCCTGGAAGGCGTCGTCCAGCCGCAGCCACTCCTCCTGGGAGGGCATCCGGCCGAGCAGCCGCTCGTAGAAGCGGGGGATCGGGATCTCGTACTGCTCCCGGTACTCCTGCATGGTCATCGGGCCGACGCCGATGGTCGCGAACGCGGCGTTGCTCGCGCCGAGGACCGCGTCCATGTCGTGGAAGAGGGTCCCGTTCCAGTCCCAAACGATGTGAGTGCGCACGGGGGCAAACGGTAACCCGAACGGCCGACATGCCGGTAGGACGATCCGCACTCCGGCCGCGCCGGGCCCGGCGCTGCCTCAGGCCAGCAGCGCGGGGATCTCCTGGGTCGCGTACCAGAGCAGGTCGTGGTCCTCCGCGCCGTCCACCGTGAACTGGGCGTCCTGGTCGCCCGCGTCGGCCGCGGCCACCGCCGCAACCGCCGCCGCGACGTCCTCGACCACCTCGTCGTCGGCCACGTCGGCGTGCACCGAGGCGGCCTTCGCCAGCTTCACCGGGCCGGCCAGCACCACCCGGCCGAGCGAGGCCTGGTCCTGGTACTCGTCGCCGGGGAAGGGCCGCACCGCCGTGTCGGCCACGTCCAGCGCCACCACGACCCGCCGGCGCGGGGAGTCCGGGTCGGCCGCCAGCAGCCGCAGCGAGGACTGCGCGGCCCGGTTCAGCGCCGCGTACTCCAGCTCCTCCAGGTCGTCGCTGACGTACCACTCGCGCAGCGCGGGCGTCACGGCGTACGCGGCGGACTGCTCCAGGGCGCCGCCCTCGTGCGCCGCCGCCAGGCCGGTCAGGGTGGTGGGCACGTACACGCGCATCGGTGGCACTCTCCGGTTCGTCCAGCGGGGGTTCGTCCGGCAGGGGTTCGCCCTGCGGGGGTTTCGTCCAGCGGCACAGCATCCAGCGCCCCCAAGAATAAGCTCCGCCGGACCGTCCGTGATCACCTCGGGCCGGGCCCGCTCCCGGCGCCCAGCGCCTCCCGGCTGCTCCGCAGGGCGCTCTCCAGCACCTCGCCGCGGCGGGCCGGGTCCATCAGGTTCGGACCGATCACCGCCAGGTCGGCCAGGTTCGGCGCGAGCAGCCGCACCCGGACGCCCTCGGCCCGCAGCAGCGCGGCCTCGCGCAGCAGCTGCCGGGTCACCGCGCGGCGGTAGCGGCTGACCAGCTGGGCCAGCACGCCGCGCGGGCGGTCCCGGTCCCGCCACTCGCGCAGCGCGGCCAGGGTGCCGCGGTCCGCGCGCTGGGCCCGCGGGCCCAGCCGCAGGGCCATCGGGGCGAGCACGTACACCTCGTCCAGGCCGCGGCCGAGCAGCAGGTCCGCGTTGGTGGCCGACCAGCAGCCGCCGTCCACGTACGCCGAGCCGTCCAGGCGTACCGGGGCGAACCAGCCGGGGATCGCGCAGGAGGCCATCACGGCGTCGGCCACCGGGACGGCCGGGGCGTCCGGGTCGCCGAAGACCGCCCGGTGGCCGCTGCGGTAGTCCACTGCGGCCACCCGCAGCGGCGCGGCGGCGGGGCTGGGCGCCACCGCGCGGGGGTCCGCCGGCCCTTGGGTCGGCCAACCGCCCGGGCCGTGCAGCCCGCGCACCAGCTCGCCGACCGGGGCCAGCGAGCCGCGGCCGTGCGGCGCCATCGCCGAGACCATGGTCAGCAGCGGGTACTCGCGCGGGTGCCGGACGGCGTCCCGCAACAGGTCCGGCGAGCCGATCCCGGCCCGCGGGCGGGAGGGCAGCGCGCCGCCCACCGCCGTGTCGTAGTCGAAGGCCACCCCGGTCAGCGGGCCCTCGGTGATCGGCAGCCCGCGCTGGTGGTCGCCCAGCTGCTCGGGGCGCACGCCCCCGGCCAGCAGCGCGGCCAGGATCGCGCCCGCCGAGGTGCCCAACAGCACGTCCGCCTCGCCCGGCGGGTGCCCGGTGGCCTCCTCGACGGCGCACAGCGCGCCGACCGTCCAGGCCGCGCCGAGCATCCCGCCGCCGCCCAGCACCAGCCCGCGCCGGAGTGCGCCCCCGGCGCTCGGGCTCGGCGAGGGCACCGCCCGTGTGGTCGTCCCGGCTGTCGTCATCCCGGCCACCCGTCGTCGTGGGGATCGGGTCAGGCTCCGATGGTGCGCGTGAACGGCTGTGCGGTGCAACGGGAGCCCCGGCCCCGAACCACCCGGTCCGCCGTACCGGGGCGTCCCCTTTCGGGCCGTACGGCCCGTCCCCGCACGTCAACCCGGCGCCGCGGGAACGCTCGCCGGGCCGTCGCCGCACTGGCCGACTCACCCGGATAGGTGAACTTCGCGCGGGCCCGAAGGCATCCGAAACCGCGTTGCCGCCCGGTGATCGTCACCGCCAGCCTGGGCCCGTCCGTACCCGTACCACCCTTGCCGGGAGCCACCGTGACCGTCCGTCCCACCGCCCAGCACAGCGCTCACCACAGCACTCACCGCGGCACTCACCCCAGCGCCGCCCAGCACGGCGCCCCCCGCGGCACCGACCGCACCGCCCGCCTCGCCGCCCGCCCGCACCGCCGGGTCCATGCCTCCGGCGGCTGCGAACCGGCCGGGCGCCGGCCGCACCACCCGCGCGCCGCCTGCGCCCGGGCCGCCGGGGCCGCCGGCACTCCCGGCACCGCCGTGCCCGACCGGCAGGACGCCCGGGCGCTCGCCGCCCGGTTCGCCCACCAGCTGGTCGAGGTGCTCACCGGCGCCCGGCCCTCCGGCCAGCTGATGCGGCACACCAGCCTGGACGGCTACGGGCAGCTCGCCTCCCTGGTCCGGGCCGGTGCGCTGCGCCGCGGCGGCCCCGCCGACCGGCCCCGGCTCGGCCCGGTGCACGACCGGTCACCCTCGCCCGACGCCGTCGAGGCCTGTGTACGGGTCGACCTCGGCCGCCGGCACCACATGGTGGCCTTCCGACTGGAGCAGCGCGGCCAGGCCGGCCAGTGGCAGTGCACCGCCGTGGAGGCCCGATGACGACCGTGGCGCAGGGGACGGCGCAGGGCGCCGCCCCGGTACGGGAACGGCGCCCTGCGTGGCGTCCTACGGCGGGCTCAGCCCTTGCGGCGGCGGCCCTTGGCGGACTTGGCGGCCTTGCGGCGCTCGGCGCGGGTCATCCCGTCACCGTCGTCCTCCGGCGCGAGGTCCTCGAAGTCGCCCTCGATCACGCCGCCGCCGACCTCGTCCGAGGGGGCCGTGTAGTGCAGCCGCTGCGGCTTCGGTGCCTCCAGGCCCTTGGCCTTGATCTCCGGGCGGGCGGCGTCCTTCTCCAGCTTGTCGAGCATCACTTCGGCGTCCGCCACCGGAACCTCCTCGACCTGCTGCTCGACCTGGACCTCCAGGTTGAACAGGTAGGCGACGGACTCCTCCTTGATGCCCTCCATCATCGCGGTGAACATGTCGAAGCCCTCGCGCTGGTACTCGACCAGCGGGTCGCGCTGCGCCATGGCCCGCAGGCCGATGCCCTCCTGGAGGTAGTCCATCTCGTAGAGGTGCTCGCGCCAGCGGCGGTCCAGCACCGAGAGCACCACGCGGCGCTCCAGCTCGCGCAGGATCTCCTCGCCGAGCTGGTCCTCGCGGGCGCCGTACTGCGCCTGGACGTCCTCCTGGACGACCTTGATCAGGAACTCGGGGGTCAGGCCGGCCGGACCGCCGACCTCCTCCTCCAGCTCCGCCAGGTCCAGGGTGATCGGGTAGAGCTGCTTGAAAGCCGTCCAGAGCTTGTCGAGGTCCCAGTCGTCCTCGAAGCCCTCGCCGGTGGCCGCCTTGACGTAGGCCTCGACGGTGTCGTCCATGAAGTGGCCGACCTGCTCCTGCAGGTCCTCGCCCTCCAGAACGCGACGGCGCTCGCCGTAGATGACCTCGCGCTGGCGGTTGAGCACCTCGTCGTACTTCAGGACGTTCTTGCGGATCTCGAAGTTCTGCTGCTCGACCTGGGTCTGCGCGGAGGCGATCGCGCGGGTGACCATCTTGGACTCGATCGGCACGTCCTCGGGCACGTTGGCCATCGAGAGCACGCGCTCGACCATGCCGGCCTTGAACAGGCGCATCAGGTCGTCGCCCAGCGACAGGTAGAAGCGGGACTCGCCCGGGTCGCCCTGACGGCCCGAACGGCCGCGCAGCTGGTTGTCGATCCGGCGGGACTCGTGCCGCTCGGTGCCGAGGACGTAGAGGCCACCGGCCTCCTTGACCTCGTCCTGCTCGGCCTTGACCGAGGCCTTGGCCTTCTCCAGCGCGGCCGGGAACGCGGCCTCGTACTCCTCCGGGTTGTCGACGGCGGAGAGCCCGCGCTGGGCCAGCTCGGCCGACGCCAGGTGGTCCGGGTTGCCGCCGAGCATGATGTCGGTGCCACGGCCGGCCATGTTGGTGGCGACGGTGACGGCGCCCTTGCGGCCGGCCTGGGCGACGATCTGCGCCTCGCGCTCGTGGTGCTTGGCGTTCAGCACCTCGTGCGGGATGCCGCGCTTGCGCAGCTCCTGCGACAGGTACTCGGACTTCTCGACCGACACGGTGCCGACCAGCACCGGCTGGCCCTTCTCGTGCTTCTCGGCGATGTCCTCGACCACGGCGGCGAACTTGGCCGGCTCCGACTTGTAGATCAGGTCGGGCTGGTCGATGCGCAGCGGCGTCTTGTTGGTCGGGATCGGCACCACGCCGAGCTTGTAGATCTGGTGGAACTCGGCGGCCTCGGTGGTGCCGGTACCGGTCATGCCGGACAGCTTGTCGTACAGCCGGAAGAAGTTCTGCAGGGTGATGGTGGCCAGGGTCTGGTTCTCGTTCTGGACCTCCACCCCCTCCTTGGCCTCGATCGCCTGGTGCATGCCCTCGTTGTAGCGGCGCCCGGCCAGGATGCGGCCGGTGTGCTCGTCGACGATCATGACTTCGCCGTTCATGACGACGTAGTCCTTGTCCTTCTTGTACAGCTCCTTGGCCTTGATGGCGTTGTTCAGGAAGCCGACGAGCGGGGTGTTCACCGACTCGTAGAGGTTGTCGATGCCGAGGTAGTCCTCGACCCGGGTGACACCCTCCTCCAGGACGCCGACGGTGCGCTTCTTCTCGTCGACCTCGTAGTCGCGGTCGATCTTCAGGCGCAGCACCAGCTTGGCGAAGTCGGCGTACCACTTGGTCGCCTGGTCCGCCGGGCCGGAGATGATCAGCGGGGTGCGGGCCTCGTCGATGAGGATCGAGTCGACCTCGTCGACGATCGCGAAGTTGTGCCCGCGCTGGACGAGTTCGTCCTTCGACCAGGCCATGTTGTCGCGCAGGTAGTCGAAGCCGAACTCGTTGTTCGTGCCGTACGTGATGTCCATCGCGTACTGGCGCTTGCGCTCGGCGGGCGTCATGTTGGCCAGGATCACGCCGACTTCGAGGCCGAGGAAGCGGTGCACCCGGCCCATCCACTCCGAGTCGCGCTCGGCGAGGTAGTCGTTGACGGTGATCAGGTGAACGCCCTTGCCGGTCAGCGCGTTCAGGTACGCGGGCAGGGTGCCGACGAGGGTCTTGCCCTCACCGGTGCGCATCTCGGCGACGTACCCGTGGTGCAGCGCCGCGCCGCCCATCAGCTGGACGTCGTAGTGCCGCTGGCCGAGCACGCGCTTGGCGGCCTCACGGACGGTGGCGAACGCCTCGGGGAGGATGTCGTCCAGGGTCTCGCCGTCCGCGAGTCGCTGCTTGTACTCGTCGGTCAGCGCGCGCAGCTCGGCGTCGGTGAGGTTGACGAAGTCCTCTTCGATGGAGTTGACCTGGGCAGCAATCCGCTGCAGCTTGCGAAGGATCTTGCCTTCGCCGGCGCGCAGGATCTTGTCGAAGACGGACACTTGAGCGGGCTCCTTGCCTGTATTGGCACTGGACTACTGCACGGGGGGTCCACCCCACCGCACGGGCCATCGTATGCGAGGAGTCCAACGCGCCGGGAGGTGCGTCAGCACGGTATTCCCGTGTCACCCGCGCGTGCACATGGACCGATAGCACCGTCCACCGGGGCAAAACGGTCGGCGGACCGGGGAGTTGGCCGCATATTCGGATGCCCGCGTTCCCGCTGGGGGCGAATAATCCACCCATGGAAGAACAGCCCGGCGAACCCGCCGTCCTCCCCACCCTCACCACAGACCGGCTGGTCCTGCGAGCCCCGCAGGAGTCGGACGTCGACGCGATCCTCGCCGCCTGCCAGGACGCCGAGATCCAGCGCTGGACGGTCGTCCCGGTCCCGTACCGCCGCGAGGACGCCGAGTTCTTCGTCCGCACCCTGGCCCCCGGCGGGCTGGCCGGCGGCACCGAGTTCATCTGGTGCGTGGTCGAGCGCGGGACGGATCGGCTGGTCGGCACCCAGGCGGTCACCCGCAAGCCGGGCGACCCGGCCGCCGCCTCGGTCGGCTGGTGGACGGCGAAGGAGCAGCGCGGCCGCGGCCTCACCGTCGAGGCGGCCCGGGCGGTCGCCCGCTGGGCGCTCACCGACCTCGGCCTGCGCCGCCTCCAGTGGCTCGCCTACGTCGGCAACGAGGGCTCGCGCGCGGTCGCCGAGCGGATCGGCTACCGCCACGAGGGCACGCTGCGCTCGTACGCCGAGCAGCGCGGGGTCTTCCGTGACGCCTGGGTCGCCTCGCTGCTCCCGTCCGACCTGGACTGAGCCCGCACCGGGCCCCGGAGCCGTGCCGCGCCCCGGAGCCGTACCGGGCCGGAGCCCGGCACCGGCACGGCTGTCGGTCCCCCCGGCTACGCTCGCCGGCATGACCGCCGCCTCCGCCGACCCCGCCCCCGTCACCGTCCTGAGCGCCGACGACGCCCGCCGGATCGCCCTGCGCGCCCAGGGCCTGCTGGGCACGCCCGACCGCCGGGCCGGAGTCCGTGGGGTGCTGCGGCACCTGGGCTCGGTCCAGCTGGACACAATCTCGGTGCTGGCCCGCTCGCACGAGCTGGTGCCCTACGCCCGGCTCGGCGCGGTCGGCCGCCCGGCGGTCGAGGCGGCCTACTGGGGTGCGGGCACCAGCTTCGAGTACTGGTCGCACGCGGCCTGCGTCCTGCCGGTCGAGGAGTGGCCGCTGTTCGCCTTCCGGCGCCGCCGCTACCGCGACCGCGGGAACCTCTGGAGCCACCAGGTCTCGCCGGAGGCGTACCGGGCGGTGCTCGACAGACTGCGCGCCGAGGGGCCGCTGACGTCCACCGAGCTGGGCGGCGCCAAGCGGACCTCCGAGTGGTGGGACTGGTCCGACGCCAAGATCGCGGTGGAGCGGGCGCTGGCCTTCGGGGACGTGGTCTGCACCGAGCGCCGGAGCTGGAAGCGGGTCTACGCGCTGGCCGAACAGGCCGTCCCCGACGCCCTGTTCGGCCAGGACCGGTCCGACGAGGAGTGCGTGCGCACCCTGGTCGCCCAGGCCGGGGCCGCGCTCGGCGTGGCCACCCGGGCCGACCTGCTGGACTACCACCGGCTGCGCGCCGAGGAGTTGGACGCGGTACTGGCGGACACCGGACTGGTCCCGGTCGAGGTGGCGGGCTGGGGCCCGGGCGGCACCGGGGCGCCGGCCTGGGCCGACCCGGCGGCGCTGGCCACCGCCCCGCGCGGGCGCCACCGCACCACGCTGCTCTCGCCGTTCGACTCGCTGATCTGGGACCGCGCCCGCACCGAGCGGATCTTCGGGATGACCCACCGGCTGGAGGCCTACACCCCCAAGCACAAGCGGGTGCACGGCTACTTCGCGATGCCGCTGCTGGCCGGCGGCCGGCTGGTCGGCCGGGTCGACCCGGCCCGGGAGGGGCGCACCCTGGTCGCCCGCCAGGTCTCGCTGACCGACGAGCGCGGACGCGACCGCGGGCCGGGCGCCCGGCCGGTCGAGGCGCTGGCCACCGCACTCCGCGAGGCGGCCACCTGGGTCGGCTGCGACGGAGTGCGGATCGAGGCGCTGCACGACGAACGGCTGCGCCCGGCCCTGGAGAAGCTGCTCGCCGCCTAGGCCCTGTCCGCGGCGAGCGCGGTCACCCTATCTCGAGGATCTTCTCCCGCATCGCGTACACCACGGCCTCCATCCTGGAGTGCAGCTGCAACTTCTCCAGGATGTTGCGGACGTGGTTCTTCACGGTGTTCTCGCTGATGAACAGCTCCTTGGCGATCTCCCGGTTGTTCATTCCGGTGGCCACCAGCTTCAGCACCTCCAGCTCCCGGTCGGTGAGCCGGGGAGCTGGCACCAGGTCCCGGTCGTCGGAGCGCCGCTGGATCATCGACTTGAACTCGGTGAGCAGCTTGGAGGCCATCGACGGGCTGATCTGCGACTGCCCGTCGGCGACCGCCCGGATCGCGGTGGCGACCTCGTCGGTGGAGATCTCCTTGAGGAGGTAGCCGGTGGCCCCCGCCTTGATCGCCTCGTAGAGGTCGGCCTCCTCGTCGCTTATCGTCAGCATGATGATCTTGGTGCTGGGCGCCACGTCCTTGATCGCCGTGCAGGCCTCGATCCCGCTGCGGCGCGGCATCCGGACGTCCATCAGGATGATGTCGGGCAGCAGGTCGGCGGCCTTCAGCACCGCCTCGGCACCGTCCCCGGCCTCCCCGACGACCTTGATGTCCGGCTCCTCCGCCAGGACGATCTCCAGCCCCCGGCGGAACAGGGCGTGGTCGTCCACCACCAGGACGCGGATCGGCTCACCCCGGCGCGGCGCGTACGCGGGTTCCTCCTCCGGCCCCGGTGGCAGCCCGGCGACCGGCCCCGCAGCGGGCCCCAGCCCGAAGTGATCCCCCATCCGCTCCTCCCCCTTCGCGGGTCGACGTGCGCCCAATCATTCCACGCCCCGCCACCGCCGCGGTCACCCTCCGCCGCCGATTCCCCCGCATCGGGTGACCCCCGGACATAACGGGCCCGAGCACCGTTCGAACCCGTCCCACCGGGCGGTGTCCGGTACGGGCGGAACGCCCCGGAACGCCGGTGACCCCGGCGGCCACTGCCGCCGGGGTCATCCCTCGATCGTCACTGCCGGGACGGTCAGTCCTCGTCGTCGAACCGGCCGATCGCACCGCCCGCGCCACTGGCCACGCCGGCCGCCATGTCCGGCTGCACGTGGATGACGCCGTAGTGGTAGCCGTGCCGGCGGTAGACGACGCTCGGCAGGCCGCTGTCCTTCTCCACGAACAGGTAGAAGTCGTGGCCGACCAGCTCCATCTCGTAGAGCGCCTGGTCCAACGCCATGGGGGCGGCCGAGTGCGTCTTCTCCCGGACCACCAGCGGGCCTTCGCCCTCCACTTCCAGGGATCCCATCATGGTCTTGCGGACGGCTCCGTTGGTCTCGCCCTCCGGCGCCGTCGTTGCGGGCAGCGCGGCCAGGGCCGCGGTCGCCTCGGCGACGCTGATGGGGGTGCGGCCGTTCGCGCCGCCCTTGTGCACCCGGCGCCGGTCCGCGGACTTGCGCAGCTGCGCGTCGAGCTTCGCCGAGGCGAGGTCGAGCGCCGCGTACGGGTCACCGGCCGCGGCTTCGGCCCGGATCACCGGGCCACGGGTACGAAGAGTGATCTCCACGCGGTCCGACCGGTCGGCCTGCCGCGGGTTGTGCTCCTTGGACACCTCGACGTCGAGGCTGATCACCTTGCCGTCGAACTTCTGGACCTTCTCCAGCTTCTCGGCCACGTGCTCGCGGAACCTCTTGGGCACCTCGGTCTTGCGGCCCTTGACGACGATGTCCACGCAGAACTCCGATCCCTCGTGCTGACGCCGATCCGGGTGCTACCGGACCGGACTGAGCTCCAGCTGGACCAGCCCATCCACTGCCGGCCCCCCGCCCCCGCCACCGGCGGGAACGACTGGCCCTCATCTCACTTCCTCCCCATCAGGGACGGTTGAAACCCCCTGGAGCCTTATCGAACACCTCGCGCGGGGTTTTCGCCTCCCCGGGCGGAACGGTGGGTATGACCCGATACTTCGGGCGGTGCTGGGGGCGGGCGGTCAAACTGTTGCACCCTGTTTACCCTCCTGAGGGTGAAGTAAGGGTAAATACCTGGACATCGCCCCCCATACGGCGGATCCTTTGCTGACTCTCCGTGCCTGCCGCCGCCAGGAGCAGCCGTGCCGCCGCCCCCCTCCCCCGACCGTCCGCCGTCCCCACGGACACCGTTCGACCACGCACTGGCCGGGCTGCTGGACGTCCTGCTCCCCGCCGACTGCGCGGGCTGCGGGGCCCGGCGCAGCCAGCTCTGCCCGGCCTGTCGGCACGCCCTGGCCACCGCCCGCCCCGGCCCCACCCTGCTGCCCTGGGCGCACGCGGCTGCGCCGTACACCGACCCGGTGCGCCAACTGCTGCTCGCCCACAAGGAGCGGGGCGCGCTGCGGCTGGCCGGGCCGCTCGGCGAGGTGCTCGGCCGGGCGGTGCGCTCCGCCCTGGGGCCCCGGGCCGGGGCCGCGCCGCTGCTGCTGGTGCCGATGCCCTCGGCCCGTTCGGCGGTGCGCGCCCGGGGCCACGACCCGACGCTGCGGCTGGCCGGTGCCGCCGCCCGGTCCCTGCGCCGGGCCGGTCTGGACGCCCGGGCCGCGCCGCTGCTGCGGCACGCCCGTCCGGTCGCCGACCAGACCGGGCTGAACGCCGCCGAGCGGCGGCGCAACCTGCACGGCGCGCTCACTGTCCTGCCGCGGGCCCGTCGGGGCCTGGCCGGCCGTCAACCGGTGCTGGTGGACGACCTGGTGACCACCGGGGCGAGCCTGGCCGAGGCGGCCCGGGCGCTGGCCGACGCCGGACTGCCGGCCCGGGCCGGCGCCACGGTCGCGGCCACCGAGCTGCGACCGGTGGACTAGCGCGCCGGTCCGGCCTCAGCCCGCGTAGAAGTACGAGCGGGCCTTGTCCACCAACTGGGCCTCCCGCCACTGGTTGTTGACCAGCCGGTAGACGGTGCCCGCCGCCACCGCGAGCACCGGCGAGGGCTGGGCCAGGATGTACCCGCGGGACTCCGCGGTCGAGATGGACTGCGGGGAGGACGGCAGGCCGTTGCCGGTCTGCAGCTGACTGTCCGTGCCCTGCGAGCCGTCGGTGCTGATGTAGTACAGCTGCTGGGGGCGGTCGGCCTCCTTGCCGAGCACCAGCAGCTGGTCGGTCTCCGCCCAGGACACCGACGCGACGTCGACCAGCGACGGCGCCGCCGGGCGCACCCCGGTGATCCGCACGGTCGGCGCGGACGGCGTGCCGCCGTGCTCCACCAGTCCGAACATCAGTGAACTTCCGTTCACCCCGGGCGACTTGACCACCAGAGCGATCCGCGCGCCGTCCGAGGAGAGCTTCAGCGCCTGCACGCCCTGCACCGGCTGCCCGGTCTGCGCGGTCACCGACACGGTGTACGTCTTGCCGCCGCGCACCATCACCACCCGCGGGGCCTGCGGATTGCGGTCCACCACCCAGAGGTCGCCGCGGCCGTCCCAGCTGGGCGAGGTGAGGCCGTCGTCCTTGGCGCCCGCCTTCGCCGGTGAGCTGAGCACCGGTTCGGGCAGCGTCGCTGTACCGGGCTGCAGCGGCACCGAGTAGAGCTGGTGGCCGTCGTCCGAGATCGCGGCGGCCTGGGAGCCGTCCCGGCTGACCGCGACGGTGCCCAGCTGGGGCGCACCGTTCGGGTGCGGCTTGCCGAGCACCCCGGGCACCGGGTCGCCGCTGCGCCCCTCGTCGGCCGCCATCAGCACGCCGTTGTCGGCGCGCTGGTAGTACTGCTGCACGGGCAGCCGCCCGGCCAGCGCGCCGGGGCCGACGGCCGGGTCGTCGGTGCGGCTGGCGGTGCAGGAGCCCCGCTGTCCCTTGAGTTCCAGCCGCTCGACCTGCCCCTTGCCCTGGTCGGCGAAGGTGTAGAAGAGCTGGGTCGCCATCCGACGGCAGGCCACCGCGTCGCCGAGGTCCGCGCCGCCGAGCTGCACGTGGGCGATCCGGCTGTCGTCGATGGTCACCTTGTCGACCGTGGTGCCGCTCGGGAAGGCCGTCCGGGCCACCGGCGAGAGCCAGTTCGAGGGCCCGGCGACCAGTGCCTTGGCGGCCGAGGCCAGCGGATCGATCCGGCGCCGCAGGTAGATCGGGTCGGCTATCAGTACTTCCTGGCCGCCGCCCGCTGGGGGCGCGGACGGGTCGGGGGCGGTGTAGAAGAAGCGCTCGACCTGCCGGAAGCTGTTCCGGAAGTTGGTCTCGTTCATGATCACGCCGGGCGGCAGCTTGGCGATCCGCCACTCACCGTCCTCGCGCGTGAAGGTGAAGTCGAAGGCGTTGTTGTTCTGCCCGGTGACCAGCAGGTACGAGTGCCTCTCGTCGACCTTGGCGACCAACTGCCCGGTCACCGTCTCGGAGTACTCGGTGTCCTTGTCGCCGACCACCTGGTCCGACGGGATCTTCGTGGCGGAGAGCACCTGGATGCCCGCGTCCGGGTTCCAGGTCCCGGCGGCGTGCTCGGTGAGGTACTTGCGCGCGGTCTCGTACCCCTCGTCCGCGGTCACCGCGTCCAGGAACCCGGTCAGCAGCTCGCGCGGCTTGGCGCCCTTGCCTGGGGCCACCGGGAACACCCTGGCCTGCAGGTTCTTGTCGGCCGAGCCCTGGGACAGCTCCACCTTGGTGATGCCGCCGGAGTCCGGCATGGCCGCGCAGCCGCTCGCCACCAGGGCGCCGAGCACCGCGCCGGCCACCGCCACGAGCCGCGGCTCAGTCCTGTTGCTCGTCCTTCGCACGCTGCGACCCCTCCAGGTCCGTCCCGCCCGTCGCGTCCGGTTCCGCCGTCCGCTGTGCCACCGACGGCCGTCCGGGCGTCGGGTCCACCATGACCTGGGCGCCGGTGGCGCCGTACCCGGCCCCCACGGTCCGGACGTCCGAGGGATCCGAACGCGGTCCCTCGGGCATCCGGCGCAGGCCCAGCCCGGGGCCGATGTTCAGCACCCCGCCGAGCCCGCTGCCCAGCCCGCTGCCCGTCCCCTCCGGCGCCTCGTTCTGCTCCTCGGCGGCGGTCATCGCCGTGGAGCCGGCCGGGGAGATCGCCCGCCGGTACGGCGTGCCGTACGCGCCCAGGCCCCGGTTGTTGCGTGAGTCCTCCGGCTCCAGCCGGAACGGCGCCCGGTTGATCTCGCCGCCGCGGGTGCGCGGCAGGGTGAGCCGGAAGTGCGAACCGCCGCCGGGCTCGCCCCAGGCCTGGAGCCAGCCGCCGTGCAGGTGGGCGTCCTCGACCGCGATGGACAGGCCCAGACCGGTGCCGCCGGTGGTGCGCACCCGGGACGGGTCCGCCCGCCAGAAGCGGTGGAACACCCGGGACGCCTCGCCGGGCTTGAGGCCGATGCCGTAGTCGCGCACGCCGACCGCGACCGCGCCGTCCGCCGAACCCAGCCGGACCACCACGTCGCGGCCCTCGCCGTGCTCCAGCGCGTTGACCACCAGGTTGCGCAGGATGCGCTCGATCCGGCGGGAGTCCACCTCGGCCAGCACCGGCTCGCCGTCGCCGCGGATCACCACGGTGCTGCCCTTGGCGTCGGCCAGCGGGTCGGCGGCCTCCACCACCCGTGCGACGATCTCGCGCAGGTCGACCGGTTCGGCGTCCAGGATCGCGGCGCCGGCGTCGAAGCGGCTGATCTCCAGCAGGTCGGCCAGCAGCGACTCGAAGCGGTCCAGCTGGCCCTGCAGCAGCTCCGCCGAGCGGGCCGCCATCGGGTCGAGGTCCTCGCGGCTGTCGTAGATCAGGTCGGCGGCCATCCGGACGGTGGTCAGCGGGGTGCGCAGTTCGTGCGAGACGTCCGAGACGAAGCGCCGCTGCACCCGGGACAGCTCCTCCAGCTGGCGGATCTGCGCCTGCAGGGCGTTGGCCATCCGGTTGTACGACTCCCCGAGGCGGGCGATGTCGTCCGTCCCGGTCACCTTCATCCGCTCTTCCAGGTGCCCGTCGGCGAGCCGCTCGGAGATGCCTGCCGCCATCCGGACCGGGGTGACGACCTGGCGCACGACGACCCAGGCGATGCCGCCCATCAGGATCACCACGAAGACGCCGGCGGTCGCCAGGGTGCCGGTGATCAGGTTGAGGGTGTCGGTCTCCTGGCCGAAGGAGAACACGTAGAACAGCTGGTAGCTGGTGTCGGCCGGGCCGACGAACTGCATGCCGAGGGCCAGTCCGGGCTCGCTCTTGCCGCCCGCCTCGGGCGAGCGGTGGATCCGGGTCGGCTGGTCGAACATCTGCCCGGGCTCTTCGATGAGCTTGGCGCGCAGGGTGTCCGGGACGCTGCTGGGCTGGATGTCGCCCGAGTAGCGGGGCGCGAAGCCGGCGCTGTCCGGGACGACCGCCCCGGTGCCGGGCGCCATCGCGATCACCGAGTAGACCGTCTGCCCGCTCGCGGCCAGGTCGTTGACCTGGCGCAGCAGCCAGGTGCCGGCCTCACCGGTGCTCGGGTCGACGGCGCCGCGCAGGGCCTGGTCCCGGGCCTCGTCGATCTTCTTCTGCTCGACCTGGAAGCCGATCCGGGCCTGCGCCCGGGCCGCGTCGATCTTGGTGTCGAGCAGGCCGTTGCGCACCTGCGCCACCACGACCACGCCCAGCACCAGGACCACCGCGATGGAGGCCAGCAGGGACACCGCGACCACGCGCAGCTGGATCGACCGGCGGTACAGCGCGCTCACCCGGCGCGCGGGCCGCCGCAACTGTCGCTTCATCAGACCGAACACTCCGGACGGGCCGCGACGGCGGCGGGTGGTGGAACTCAGCACGTCCCCGCGCACGGCCCCCGCCCCGTCGGTCGCGGTACCCGACGGGGTGTCCTCAGCCCGGTCCGTCACCTCAGCTGGGTCCGGCCTTGTAGCCGACGCCGCGGACGGTCACCACGATCTCGGGGCGCTCCGGGTCCTTCTCGATCTTGGAGCGCAGACGCTGCACGTGGACGTTGACCAGGCGGGTGTCCGCCGCGTGGCGGTAGCCCCAGACCTGCTCCAGCAGCACCTCGCGGGTGAACACCTGCCAGGGCTTGCGGGCCAGCGCGACCAGCAGGTCGAACTCCAGCGGGGTCAGCGGGATGCTCCGCCCGTCCCGCTTCACCGAGTGGCCGGCCACGTCGATCACCAGGTCGCCGATGGTCAGCTGCTCGGGCGTCGGCTCCTCGGCGCGGCGCAGCCGGGCTCGCACCCGGGCCACCAGCTCCTTGGGCTTGAACGGCTTGGTGACGTAGTCGTCGGCGCCGGACTCCAGGCCCACCACGACGTCGACCGTGTCGGTCTTCGCGGTCAGCATGACGATCGGCACGCCGGACTCCGCCCGGATCTGCCGGCATACGTCGATGCCGTCCCGCCCGGGCAGCATCAGGTCGAGCAGGACCAGATCGGGCTTGCTCTCCCGGAACGCGGCTAGCGCCTTGTCCCCATCCGCGACGAAAAACGGCTCAAAACCCTCACCACGCAGCACGATGCCGAGCATCTCGGCCAGTGCGGAGTCGTCATCAACGACGAGGACGCGTCCCTTCATGGGTCCATCTTCTCATTACCGGATTGTGACCTGCCGCACAGCAGTGCCAATGCTCCACAACGGCCAACTCGCCCGCCGTCGAATTCCGGCCATACCGGGCGAATAGCCCCCGCCGAAGTGCCTCCGAACCGTCCGGAACCCGCCGTCGAACCCCCCGGCGACCCCCGTTGCCGATCAGCAACCGGATACCCCTGGGGCGTCTCCGGGCCCCATGGCACGATGGGCGCTGCGCGCGGGCGAAAGATCCGCCCGGAGCCGCGCCCAGTGACGCCCTCCGAGGAGCAGTGATGACCGACACTCCGGGCTGGGCCTCGCCCAGCTCGTCCGAGCCGCCCCGCGACGGCGCCCGGCCCCCGGCCGACGCGCCCGCCGCCGTGCCCGGGCCGTCGGCACCCCCTCAGGCCACCCCCGGCCGGGACGCACAGTACGGACAACCGAACCGGGGCGCCCAACCGCCCGGCCGCGGCCCGTACGGCTGGGACGTCCCGCGCAGCCCCCGGCCCGGCGTCATCCCGCTGCGCCCGCTCAGCGTCGGCGAACTGCTCGACGGCGCCGTCACCACCGTCCGCCGGCACTGGCGCACCGCGCTCACCCTCTCGCTCGGCATCGCCGTGCTCGACCAGGCCGGCGCCTTCGTCGCCGCGCTCCTGGTCAGGGGCCGCACCGGCGCCTCCACCCAGCTGCTCACCGTGCTCGTCAGCATGCCGCTGACACTGGTGCTCGACGCGCTCGCCGTCGCCCTGCTCACCATCGTGGTCAGCCGCGCCGTCCTCGGCCGGTCGGTGACCGCCGGGGACGCCTGGCGCGACGCCCGCCCCCGGCTGCTGCAGCTGCTCGGGCTCACCGTGCTCACCACCCTGATGAGCGCCGGCGTGGTGCTGCTCGGCTTCACCCCGCTGCTCGGCTACAGCGCCGGCGGCGCCGACACCCCCGCCACCGTCTCCCTGCTGTTCCTGGTCGGCCTGCTGACCGTCCCGGTCGCCCTCTGGCTGCTGATCCGCTACAGCCTGGCCGCCCCCGCGCTGATGCTGGAGAAGCAGGGCGTGCTGACCGCGCTGTCGCGCTCCCGGCGGCTGGCCCGCGGCTCCTGGTGGCGGATCCTCGGCATCGTCCTGCTGAGCCGGGTGCTGGCCGGGATCGTCGGGGTGACGTTCGCCGTCCCGTTCCGCTTCATCGGCCTGGTGCTGGGCTTCGGCTCCCTGGACCGGCTGAGCGACACCGCCCACGAGTCCATCGGCATGATGGTGATGACCGCGATCTCCGGGATCATCTCCTCCGCGCTGTCCACCCCCTTCCTGGCCGCCGTCAGCGTGCTGGTCTACATCGACCAGCGGATCCGCCGCGAGGCCCTGGACATCGAACTCGCCCGCGCCGCCGGACTGGCCGAGCCGGGCGGCCCCGGCTGGAACGACCCGGCCGACCAGACTCCGGCGAGGCGCTGAACCGGATGCCTATCTGGGGGGACAGGCTCCTCGCCGCCGGCGGCGCCCCGGTCACCGTTCCGCGTGACCCGGCCCGTGACGCCGCCCGCGACGAGCTGCTCAACGCCGAGTACCACAAGAACGACCCGGGTGTCCTGGAACGCGTCGTCGACTGGATCTGGGACCACATCGACCGCGCCGTGGGCACCATCTCCGCGGGCGGCACCGACGGCAGCACCGGCCTGGTGCTCTTCCTGATCGTCGCCGTGGTGATCGCCGCCGCCGTCTGGTGGCGCCTCGGCGCGCCCAAGCGCGCCGCCCGCACCGTCGTCGGCGTGTACGGCGCCGAGGGCCCGCGCAGCGCCGCCCGGTACCGCGCCGACGCCGCCGGACACGCCGCCGCGGGGCGCTGGGCCGAAGCCGTCCGCGAGCAGATGCGTGCGCTGGTCCGGGCCCTGGAGGAGCGCACCCTGCTCGACAACCGGCCCGGCCGCACCGCCGACGAGGCCGCCGCCGAAGCCGGCCGGGCCCTGCCCGAGCACGCCGCCGAACTGACCGCCGCGGCCCGCGTCTTCGACGACATCGCGTACGGCGAGCGCACCGCCGACCAGGCCGCCTACCGGCTGCTGCTGGACCTCGACCGGACGCTGGAGCGCACCCGTCCGGTCCACACCCCCGTCACGGCCGCCGCCCCGGCCCCGACCCCGACCCCGGGAGGAGCGGCATGACCAGCACCGCCCCGGCTCCCCCCGCCGCCGAACGACCTGCCGAGCCATCTGCCGAGCGACCCGCCGAGCAGGCCACCGACACCGCGCCGACCAGCCTCGCCCCCACCGGGCGCGGCCTGCTCCGCCGGGCCCGCTGGTACCTGCTCTTCCTCGCCGTCCTGCTGGTCGCCGCCATCGGCCTCGCCGTCATCAACCAGGGCCACCGCTACCCGCCGAACGACCCGCGCTCCTACGACGCCGACGGCTCCCACGCCGTGGTCGCGCTACTCGAACGCCAGGGCGTCAAGGCCGACCTCAACACCGATCCCGCGGCCCCGGCGAACGGCCCCGACACCCTGCTCCTGCCCGAACCCGACCTGCTCAGCCCGGCCCAGCTGCGCGCGGTCGCCGCCGCCCGGCACCAGCGGCTGGTCCTGATCAACCCGGGCCCGGCCGCCCTCCACGAGCTCGCCCCCGGCATCCGCGTCGCCGAGGACGCCAGTGGCGGTCCGTTCGCGGCCGTCCGCAGCATCCGCCCGGGCTGCGAACTGCCCGAGGCCGTCCGGGCCGGCACCGCCTCGATGGGCGGCACGCTCTACACCAGCGGCAGCCGCGGCGACGGCTGCTACTCGCACGGCCACGGCTACCCGCTGGTCAGCACCCCCAGCGGGGGCGGCGACGTCATCGTGCTCGGCAGCGGCCAGTTCCTGGCGAACGGCCACCTCGCCGAGGACGGCAACGCCTCGCTCGCGCTCGGCCTGCTCGGCGCGCAGCCCCGCCTCACCTGGCACCTGCCCGACTACTCCGCGCCGGTCGCCGCCGGTACCCAGCACAAGACCTTCGGCGACTTCATCCCGAAGGGCTGGCACTGGGCGCTCTACCAGCTCGCCGTCGCCGCCGTGCTCGCCGCCCTCTGGCGCGCCCGCCGACTCGGGCCGGTGGTCAGCGAGAACCTGCCCGTGGTGGTCCGCGCCGCCGAGACCACCGAGGGCCGCGCCCGCCTCTACCGGCGGGCCAGGGCCCGCGGCCGCGCCGCCGACGCCCTGCGCCGGGCCGCCGCCCACCGCCTCGCCCCCGCCCTCGGCGTCCCGCTGCAGGCCGGCGCACCCGAGCCGGAGGCACTCTGCGCGGCCGTCGCCGGCCGCCTCCCCGAACGACCCGCCGGGGACGTCCGGGCCCTGCTGTACGGCCCGCCCCCGACCGACGACGCCGCGCTGCTGCGGCTCGCCGACGATCTCGACGCCCTCGAAAGGCAGGTACGGAACCCGTGACCGAACAGGCAACCGCCCAGCTCCGCATCACCCCCGCCACGGCACCCGCTACCCCCGCCACCGACCCGCGCGCGGCGCTGACCGCCCTGCGCGCCGAGATCGGCAAGGCCGTGGTCGGCCAGGACGCCGCCGTCACCGGCCTGGTGGTGGCGCTGCTCTGCGGCGGCCACGTGCTACTGGAGGGCGTCCCCGGCGTCGCCAAGACCCTGCTGGTCCGCACCCTGTCCACGGCGCTCAGCCTGGAGACCAAGCGCATCCAGTTCACCCCCGACCTGATGCCCGGCGACGTCACCGGCTCGCTCGTCTACGACGCCCGCACCGCCGAGTTCTCCTTCCAGCCCGGCCCGGTCTTCACCAACCTGCTGCTGGCCGACGAGATCAACCGCACCCCGCCGAAGACCCAGGCCTCCCTGCTGGAGGCCATGGAGGAACGGCAGGTCACCGTCGACGGCGAGCCCCGCGCGCTGCCCGTCCCGTTCCTGGTCGCCGCGACCCAGAACCCGGTCGAGTACGAGGGCACCTACCCGCTGCCCGAGGCCCAGCTGGACCGCTTCCTGCTCAAGCTGATCCTGCCGCTGCCCGACCGCGACCAGGAGTTCCAGGTGCTGTCCCGGCACGCCTCCGGCTTCGACCCCAAGGACCTCGCCGCCGCCGGCGTCCGCCCGGTCGCCGGGCCCGAGCACCTCGCTGCCGCCCGCGAGCAGATCGCCCGGCTGACCGTCTCGCCCGAGGTCCTGGCGTACATCGTCGACCTCTGCCGGGCCACCCGGCAGTCCCCGTCGCTGTCCATCGGCGTCTCCCCTCGCGGCGCCACCGCGCTGCTCGCCGCCTCGCGCGCCTGGGCCTGGCTGGCCGGGCGGGACTACGTCACCCCGGACGACGTCAAGGCCCTCGCCCTGCCCACCCTGCGGCACCGGGTCGCGCTGCGCGCCGAGGCCGAGATGGAGGGCGTCACCGCCGACTCCGTCATCCAGGCCGTCCTCGCCCAGACGCCCGCCCCCCGCTGATCCACCACCGGTAGGCGTACCGGGTCCTCGAATCCACCGGGCTTCCGAAGGAGCGCACCCCGCATGGCCCTCACCGGGCGAACCGCCCTGATCGCCGCGCTCGGCGCGCTCTTCGTGGGCCTGCTGCTGCCCTCCTGGACCGGGATCGGGGCCGTCACCGGCGCGCTGCTGCTCGCCGTCCTGGCCGACCTGGTGCTCGCCGCCCCCGTCCACGGTCTGCGGATCGTCCGGAGCGGCGACACCACCGTCCGGCTCGGCGACGACGCCTCGGTCGAACTCACCGTCACCAACCCTTCCGGGCGGCCGCTCCGGGCACTGATCCGGGACGCCTGGGCCCCCTCCGCGTGGCGCCCCGGCACCGCCGAGACCGCCTCCCGGCACACCCTCGTCGTCCCCGGCGGCGAACGGCGCCGGGCCGTCTCCGTCCTCACCCCGGGCCGGCGCGGCGACCACCGCGCCCACCGGGTGACGGTCCGCTCGCTCGGCCCGCTCGGCCTGGCCGGCCGCCAGGGCTCCCACCACGTCCCCTGGACGGTCCGCGCCCTCCCCCCGTTCAACAGCCGCAAGCACCTGCCCTCCCGGCTCGCCCGGCTGCGCGAACTCGACGGCCGCACCTCGGTGTTGACCCGAGGCCAGGGCACCGAGTTCGACTCGCTGCGGGAGTACCTGCCCGGCGACGACGTCCGCTCGATCGACTGGCGCGCCAGCGCCCGCCGCAACACCGTCGCCGTCCGCACCTGGCGCCCCGAACGCGACCGGCACATCCTCGTCGTCCTCGACACCGGCCGCACCTCGGCCGGCCGGGTCGGCGACGCCCCCCGCCTGGACGCCGCCCTCGACGCCGCCCTGCTGATCACCGCCCTCGCCACCCGGGCCGGTGACCGGGTCGACCTGCTCGCCCACGACGCCCGCAAGCGCGCCTCGGTCATCGGCAGTTCGCCCAGCGAGATCCTGCCGGCCTTCACCAACGCGATGGCCCTGCTGGAGCCCGCGCTGCACGAGACCGACATGCGCTCGCTGGTCTCCACCGCGCTCAGGATGGCCCCGCACCGCTCACTGATCGTCCTGCTCACCGGCCTGGACGCGGCGCCCGTCGAGGACGGCCTGCGCCCGCTGCTGCCGCTGCTGACCAAGCGCCACGAGGTCGTCCTGGCCTCCGTCGCCGACCCGCACCTGGACGTGCTGGCGGCCGGCCGCGGCACCGTGGAGGCCGTCTACGGGGCCGCCGCCGCCGAGCAGACCCGCGCCGACCGGCGGCAGACCGCCGACCGGCTCACCCGGCACGGCGTCACCGTTCTCGACGCGCCGCCCGCCCAGATCGCCCCGGCCCTGGCGGACGCCTACCTGGCGCTCAAGGCGGCCGGCCGACTCTGAACCGGTCGGCCGGGGTCAGTCACCGGGGTCAGTCACCGGGGTCAGTCACCGGGGTCAGTCACCGGGGTCAGCCGCCGGGGTCGGCCGCCGGGGTCAGCCGCTGCGGCGGGCGTTGAGCCGGGCATTGAGCCGGGCGGCCCGGCGCGTCAGGTGATCGCGCTCGGCGAGGTTGGACGCCTGGCGAGCCGCCTCGGCGTACAGCCGGGCCGCCGTAGCCAAGTCCCCATCACGCTCGTGGAGGTAGGCCGCGGTGGCGGCGTACCGGGGCAGCGAGCCGTCCAACTCCCCGAGCGCCACCAACCCGGCCCGCGGCCCGTCGGCCTCGCCGACTGCCACCGCGCGGTTGAGTCCGCACCACCGGACTGTCCGTCAGCCGCACCAACTCGTCGTACCACTCGACGATCTGCACCCAGTCCGTCTCCCCGGCGGTGGGCGCGTCCGCGTGCAGCGCCGCGATGGCCGCCTGGACCTGGAACTCGCCCAGCCGGTCCCGGGCCAGGGCGGTCTGCAGGATCACGACGCCCTCGGCGATCAGCCCGGTGTCCCAGCGGCCGCGGTCCTGCTCGGCGAGCGGGACCAGACTGCCGTCCGGCGCGGTCCGGCCGGCCCGCCGGGCGTGGTGCAGCAGCATCAGCGCCAGCAGCCCCGCCACCTCCGGGTGGTCGATGGCCGCCGCCAACTGCCGGGTCAGCCGGATCGCCTCGAAGGCGAGGTCGACGTCACCGGAGTAGCCCTCGTTGAAGACCAGGTAGAGGACGCGCAGCACGGTGGCGACATCCCCCGGCTGATCGAACCGGACGGCCGAGACGGTCCGCTTGGCCCGGCTGATCCGCTGCGCCATGGTCGCCTCGGGCACCAGGTAGGCCCGGGCGATCTGCCGGGTGGTCAGCCCGCCCAGCGCCCGCAGGGTGAGCGCCACCGCCGAGGACGGCGTCAACGACGGGTGGGCGCAGAGGAAGTAGAGCTGCAACGTGTCGTCCAGCTCGGCCGCCGGCCCGGGCTCCGGCTCCCGCTCGACCTGGTCCTCCCGCCGTCGGCGGGCGGTGTCCGCCCGGGCCGCGTCGAGGAACTTCCGCCAGGCGACGGTGACCAGCCAGCCCTTGGGATCCCTCGGCCGATCGCGCTCCCAGACGCGGACCGCCTCCACCAACGCCTCCTGCACGGCGTCCTCGGCCGCCGCGAAATCGGCTCCGCGGCGGACGAGAACACCGAGCACACCCGGGGTGAGGCTCCGGATCAGGGCCTCGTTCATCGGGGAGGTCACTCCGTGATGGTCGGCGGCATGGCCAGGAACGGACGGAGCTCCAGCCACTCGTGGATCGGCTCGCCCCCGGCTCCGGGGGCTGCGGACAGCTCCCCGGCCAGCTCCAGCGCGCGCTCGTAGCTGTCGACGTCGATCACCATCCAGCCGGCGATGAGGTCCTTGGTCTCGGCGAACGGACCGTCGGTCACCGGCGGACGCCCCTCGCCGTCGAACCGGACCCACGTCCCCTCGGGGGCGAGCGCCTGGGCGTCGACGAACTCGCCGGTCTGCTCCAGCCGGGCCGCGAAGTCCTGCATGTACTTGATGTGCGCCGTGACCTCCTCCGGCGTCCACTGGTCCATCGGCGCGCAGTCGATCGGCGCGGGGCCACCGCGGTAGTGCTTGAGCAGCAGGTACTTGGCCATCGTGCTTCTCCTTCGGTGCTGGTGCGACCCATTGTGGCCGCGTCCATCCCGGGGACGGAGCAGGTGAAGGGTTCTCGACATGGCCGGCCAAGATCTTTTCCGGGATCCCCCACTCCCCCCGCTCCCCCGCTCCTTCGATCCCGTCCCCCGGGTGCCGCACTGCTGGATCCCGTTTCCGCCGGAAACGCGAAAAGGCCCACCCGGAAACCCGGGTGGGCCTTTTCTGAAGAATTGTTCGGCGGCGTCCTACTCTCCCACA